>JAVVWU010000026.1:0-21619 GCA_036651955.1 Kiritimatiellia bacterium | reverse complement strand
CTCCAACGGTCTCGCCGAAGGCTATTATCCTTCTCTAATTTCCTGCATAAGTGTGGAAAGAAATGAAAACGTCTATTTGAAATGTGACATCGAAGAGGACGTTGCTGAACGCTACCAATATTCGCTTTATCAGCCTATCAGCTCCGCTATCCGTAAGGTAAGAAGTGAAGGCACAAAAAAAGAACAGACGTTCATCTGTTCTTCAAATGGCGGAGAGGGTGGGATTTGGACCCACGGTACCCACAAGGAGTACACAAGATTTCCAGTCTTGCGCCTTCGACCACTCGGCCACCTCTCCTAAAAAGTGCGTTAAGTATGCCAAAGCCCGATTGATAGCGCAAGTATAATTTCATTTGAGACTACACGCGTCGTATGAGAAGAAAGCGTTTGCTATACTATGTAAATGAATATTGAAGCTCTTACTACAGCTTTTGCTGATTATTATCGTTCCTTTCCTTCTGCGGATATGAACGACCTTAAATATGAGCATACGCGTCGTGTTGTCGCGAATGCAAAAAGAATTATTACTGGCGAGCATTTCCCATCACTTTTGCATACGCTGGGCGAGGTGGCAGCATGGCTGCATGATTTAGGACGGTTTCGGCAATTTCAGCAATATCATACGTTTAATGATTCGCAAAGCGTGAATCACGCTTTGTTGAGTTGCGGTGAAACGCTGCGGCTTGGTTGGCTTGATGACTTTTCAGCCGCTGATCGGAATCTCATTTTACGTGCAATTGAGTTTCATAATTTATGCGAAGTTCCGTTAGCACTTTCACTTCATGAAACGTTGATGGTTCACCTTGTTCGTGATGCGGATAAGCTGGACATTTTTACCGTTCTCGATCAGGCGATTGAAACGGATTATCTTCCTTCTCATCCTGAAGTGTATTGGGGGCTTCCGTTAAAGGATCCGCCTTCGGAAGGAATTATTGCCTCCCTTTATGCTGGACGTGCAATTCATTATACCGATATCCGTAGTTTTGCCGATTTCATCTTTATTCAATTAGGGTGGTTCAATGGAGGGTTACATTTCATCGAGAGTCATCGCATTGCACTTGAACGCAATGAAGTCTCTATCCGCAGGCAATATCTTTGTGAACTTCTTCCCAATCACCGCGAAGTCGTCAATCGTTGTTGCGATTTTGCGCAGTCTGCACTTGAAAGGCGTGCTCGTGGGGAACAATAAACAGCGGTCAAAGTCGCGTCATTCCGGACGATGGATTTTCGCCCTCGGCAGTCTTCTCTTTTTAGGTTTCGGTAATTGGTTCGTCCACTTGCCGCTCTCCGAACGCGTTTCTTTTGGGAAGTTCCAACCGCTTCTTGAAGAGATTGGCGTGCTTTCTGCGGGAGCAACGGATACGATTGGACTAACGGGACAAGACGTTTCAATCCCGATGCCAACGGTTCTGCAAAGAGGTCCGCTTCCTTTTGGGATTCCACGCGTCACGGATGCTTCGCGTGCACCGAACGATTGTATCATCCTCAAGCGTAAAGGCTACTGGGTAGGCTATTCGCCGCGTTTAGGTCATCCCATTTGGGCTGCCTATGCGATTCCAACAAAAAAGATTTTAACGTTTCTTCCGGAACGTCCCAGTCGATTTGAACAAGATCGTCAAGTTCCGAAATCGCCAACGCACGAGGACTATTCGGGGAGTGGATACGATCGCGGACATATGGCACCTAATTACGTGATTGCCACACGTTACGGGAAAGTCGCACAACGTGAAACGTTCCTAATGACCAATATTTCGCCTCAGCGTCCCAATCTTAATCGCGGTCCATGGAAAGTGCTTGAGAAAACGATTGCCGATGATTTATCGGCAATCGGTGATACGATTTGGGTCATTACCGGAACCGTCCCTGCGCGCGTATCAACGAAACTTCCACGAACACACATTGAGATTCCGCAAGGATTTTATAAAGTCATTGCGTCTCTCCACAAAGGTCAGTTACGCGTCATTGGCGCTTACCTGCCACAAACCGTTTCACCAAAAGCGCGTCCACGCTTTTTCTTGCGGTCGATCGATACACTTGAAACGTTAAGCGGTCTTGATTTCTTCCCCGATCTTTCGCAGGCGCAACAGGTCAAGCTTGAAAAAGAAGAAGCCACGCGATTTTGGCCACGATGGGAGCTTTTTTAATGGATCGCATTACGCTCGGCATTGACACCTCGCTTCGTTCCACCGGCATTGGCATCATCCGTGCGGAGGGCAACGCTCATACCGTTCTTTACTATGCCCCTATTCGTACATCACCAAGTAAACCAATGTCCGAAGCTTTGGCACATCTTGAGATTGAAATCAATCGACTGTTGGAGGAATGGCAGCCAACAGAAGCTGCGATTGAAGGCGTCTTTTATGCAAAGAATGCTAAAACGGCAATGATTCTCTGTCACGCCCGCGGTGTTGTCGTTGCGGCGTGTGCCAAACGTAATATTCCCGTTTATGAATATTCACCAACCGAAGTCAAACGTGCCGTTACCGGTGTAGGATCGGCAGAAAAAGCGCAAGTGCAAATGATGGTCGCACGAATTTTATCGATCAAAGCTCCGCTTCAAAACGATGCCGCCGATGCGCTTGCCATTGCATTAGCGCATCTTCATCGCGTAACAAGTGTTCTCACACTTCAACCCAAGACGCTCTAATGAAACTTCTCCCACCTTTTCATCTCCGGCAAATGTTGTCTCCTCTCACATGGGGGCTTTTCCTATTAAGCTTTTGCGGCTGTGGTCCGCGCCCTTACGAGAAAGTCCCCATGGCACTCGGTCTGCCCTATGCCGACTGTACGGTTGATACTGAGTACGCGACAATTGAAGGGAAGGGGCATAAGTTAATCTTTGCACGCGGTAAACGTCCGGCAACGATTGATGGCGTTCTTTATTATCTTCAAAAGCCAGCAGGATTACAGACCTTATCGAAAATAGATAGCGATATTCTGCGCACCGCATTGACCGCTTTACCAAAGCGAAAGCTCACCCTTGTCATCGATCCCGGGCATGGCGGTAAAGACATGGGCTGTCATGTAGGGAAAACGCTCGAAAAGGAGTTGACCCTTTCGATCGCCCAAGAACTCACGCAAACACTTGAAGCACGCGGTCATAAGGTTTTTCTAACGCGGACGGAGAATCAACGTCGCTTGACCTTAGAGAACCGAGTTGCCTTTGCGGCAGGAAAGTCGATCGATCTTTTCATCTCAATTCATATCAACTCCGCAGCGAATCCTGAAGCCAAAGGAACGGAAGTTTATACACTTCCTGCGCCCGGATGCGAAGGCACCAACGCCGGTTCTCCACCACGCGATGTACTTGCCGGACATCCACATATTGGCACCGCGACACAATTCGCACTTGCCATTCAACGTTCCTTCCTTGCGCTTCCTGACCCTCCTATGGATCGCGGGATCCGCCATGCACATTTCAAAGTATTACGCGATGTCCCCGCGCCCGCGCTCTTAATTGAAACGGGCTTCCTCACAAACGTTGATGACTTTGCCCGCCTGACGCATCCCGATACACGCAAAATGCTTGCGCGGGCGATTGCAGACGGCATTGCGCCTATTACCCCTTAATTCTTATGCGTCTTCCAGAAGATCATGTGCTTTGGTTTATCGGCGTCAGTGGTGGCGCAGACTCCATGTCATTGCTTCGGCGTGCCTTAGAGCATGGAATGCGACTCCACGTTTTGACCTTCAATCATGCCTTCGCCGATGAACGTGGAGATGAAGAAGAGGCGTTTGTTCGTGAACAATGTACAGAACTGAATGTACCGCTTACGATCGGTCATCCGAAAGAACCGTGGACGTCCAAAGAGAGCAAAGAAACGTTTGCTCGGCGCGTGCGCTTTGACTTTTTCCAAAGCGTTGCCAAAGACCGTCTCCTCCTCGCACACCATGCCGATGATCGCGCCGAAAATCTTATTTTGCGCCTGATGCGTGGATGCGGACTTGAAGGGCTCACCTCCTTCGGATGGGAAGCGCATATCGGAACGCTTCGGATTGTGCGCCCCTTGATTGATGAAACACACGCACAGCAAACGGCATGGCTGACACAGCATGGATATCGGTGGATTGAAGATGTTTCCAATACCGACAGATCGATTCCGCGCAATGCGTTACGTGCCTTTCTAAACCAATCGCTCCCCACATTCCTTTCAGGGGCAACCGTTTCTCTTGACCTTCTGACAGAAGAAAATGCGTTCCTCTCTCAACTCACAAATGCCGCGGTCGAAATCGAAAGCCCGCTTGCATTACGATTGCGCCCCCATACCGATACCGTCCTTATCCGACGCGCCGTTCATCAATGGCTTATGAATGCCTTTGGGCATACCGCTACGCGCCGCCAAATGTCGCAACTTTTAGAACGTGGTATCCGCGAACTTTCACCTTCGCTACGAATCGATCACGTTTCTGAAATGCTTTGGGAACGGCGAATTTAATCGTGCGTTACCGCGTCTCTATTGAACGATAAGGCGTCACGAATAACTTCGATTGATACGCGCTTTGATACACTGTGAACTTATGAAAACAGCATTGCTCTTTGATATTGACGGAACGCTTTTAAGAGCGCCCGGATTAGGTCGCCCCGCCTTTTCAGAAGCGTTTGAAGTTGCCTATGGTGTTCCGGCAAACTTTGATAGCGTTTCTTTTGTAGGTGCGACCGACACGGCGGTCATTCGTGAGATGGCAAACAAACTCGGAATTGAATCGACCGTGGCACAAGAAGAGCATTTTTATATTGAGTTGACGCATCGCCTTGACCCTCGACTTCGACAAGGTCCCCTGCTCGTCTATCCGGGTGTACGCGAACTGCTGACCTTGCTGACTAACGCCGGATATTTGCTCGGAATTGTCACCGGAAACATTCGCGCCACCGCATGGGGAAAGCTCATCCACAGTGGACTCGCCGATGCCTTTTCGTTTGGCGCTTATAGTACCGATCACCCTGATCGAGATGAACTTTCTAAACTCGCAGTACGCCGAGCCCATGCGCTGGGTGCTGATGTCCGGCTCCTCATTGGAGATACGCCCAAAGATGTTCAAGCTGCGCACGCAGCAAGCCTACCGTGTCTCGCCGTGACAACAGGATGGGTGGACGGTGTGCAATTAAATGCCGCCGGTGCAGATCAACTCATTGACGGGTTTTCAAATACCGCGAGGGCATTCACAACCATTCAAGGATTTTGTCATGATTAAAGGACTTCACGTATTGGCATGGGAAGTCACACGCCGTTGCCCCATGGCTTGTAAACACTGCCGAGGCGCTTCACGAAACGATTCCTATCAAGGCGAACTTTCCACCGAAGAAGCCTTGAAAATCATTGACTCGCTGCATGCCGCCGAAGCGCATCCAATGATTATCTTTACAGGCGGAGAGCCGATGTACCGAGAGGATCTCGTAACGCTTGTAACGCATGCCAATACGTTAGGGTTTCCTTGTGTTCTTGCTCCTTGTGGACGATTCGCAACCGCCGAACGGCTTCAACAATTAAAAGACGCCGGAATACGGATGCTCTCGATTAGCGTGGATGGTCCAGATGCGTCCACACACGATACGTTCCGCGGCGTGGAGGGCGCATTTAACTTTGCATTAGACGCTATGAAAGCAGCGCACAAAGTGGGACTTCCTTTTCAAATCAACACGACCGTTTCACGGAAGACACTCCACTCTCTGCGTGCGATGCGCGATTTCGCACGGGAGCAAGGCGCGTTACGTGTCGATTATTTCTTTTTAGTTCCCGTTGGACGAGGATCGGCAATTGCAGATCAATGCCTCACCGCAGAAGAAGCCGAGCTTGCGCTCAAGACCTTACTTGACCTTGATGCCGAAGCGCGACTTCCCATTCATGTAACCTGTGCGCCACACATTATTCGCCTCCTCCATCAACGTGCCATGCCTTGCCGTAGTCGATTTAACGGATGTATGGCAGGTGCTGGATTTTGTTTTCTTTCTCATACAGGAAAACTTCAACCTTGTGGGTTCTTTGATATTGACGCTGGCGATGTTCGTCAATATGGTCTTGATTTTGCCGCGGCGTATCAAGCCTCCGAGATTTTCGCAAAGTTGCGCGAAGGTCCCAATCAAGGTTCTTGCGGAGCCTGCGCCTATCGCTTGTCGTGCCGCGGCTGCCGCGCACGTGCCTATGCTGCCACAGGCGATCTTCTTGCGCCGGAGCCCAGTTGCATTCGCGCGAAGAGCGTCCAAGAATAGGCATTGTACGCGCGCTATCGGAATGCGCAGCCGCTCAACCGCCGACATCGCCATTAACTCCGTTACGAGAGTCACTTTTGCTATACTGGTAACCGCTTATGATTAGTAAGAGGTTTACTTTTATATTACAGGTTTTCATCCTCGTGGCTTTAGTTGTCATGGGACTATGGGTGCGCTGTTATCGAATTGCTGCACCGATTGCATCGACCGAAGAGGTGGGGCATCTGTTTGCTGTTGCACAACGCATTGAAACTCCATGTATTTCAACTATTCCGCCGGAGGTCAAACGTTCGGTCACACCGTTCCATGTATTTGCCGCTAAATGTGTAGAATTCATGAGCGAAGAAACAAACTTCGTTCATGTGCGTTATTACCGTCTTGTTCCATTAGCACTCACCCTCCTCTTTCTGCCACTATGGTTAGGCTTAGGGTTACGGCGAAGAGGCGGACTTTACGAAACGGCAGATGGTCTTTTTTGGACCGTTGCATTTGCCGCGGCAATGCCTTTTCAAGTGTTATCCGCTGGAACGTTTACACCATCAAGTCTATTAACGTTAGCCTTTTTGGCATTTCTGGTTGCAATACGGGCTTATGCTCAATGGCCGGGCTATGCCTCTGCGATTGCAGTCGGAGCATTTTGCGCATTCGCCATTTCATTGGATCCGTCTGTTGTTTGGGTCATCGTCGCGTTTCTTCCTGCGGTTTTCATTGGCGTTGGGTGGCGTTGGCTTTGCCTTTACTGGCGGACATTACACGTTTTATTGGGGATAACCGTGGGTGTCGGTTTATGGACGATAATGGATCACTTCGGTTGGATAATGCCATTTCGTCTTCCTGTTATTCCGTCCCACTTTTCCGCCGAACTCCTTTACCGTATCCTCTGCTTAGGCGGTGGCGGATTAGGATTTATCGCATGGCTCGGTGTAACCATTTGGGCTTTTATACGATCGGATCGTCGTTTTGCGCGCGTGATTTCAATTGCGTTCCTGATGTGTTTCTGGGGTTCTCTTTTCTTCGCGAAAGGCGGACCTTTTGCAGAACCATTAGCAGGACTTTCGCTCCTTTTAATGGGACTTGCGTTGTCGGCAATTCCAGCGGTACGGATTCGATGGATTTTAGGAAATGCGACCTTAGCCTTTTTGTGCATTCAACTCTTTTACACATTGACCGCACGCAATGAACCTTTTCGTGCGGTACAAGAAGCAGCGCGTACATCAGCACTTCAAACGTTAAATGCGCCTCGATGTAACGCATTAAGATTGAGAATCCTCTCTCATGATCCCAAAACTGTCGCCTGTCTTTTATGGACGTTAAGAGCGTCTCTCACCGATCAAAACATTCAGTGGGGCGCTGATTTTTATGATGATGCAGATATTTTAGCAGCGGACGAAACGCTCTTAGAGCTTCTTCCTGTTTCGGTATCGCAACGCATTCGTCCCGGTCGATATTCTCTTACAAAAGAAGAGGCTTACCGTTTCTTTGCACTTCCTCCTAAAGAAAGCTTTTTACCATGATTCGATGGATTCGTCTTACGCTCTTTGCGCTCCTCTGTTGTGAAGCGTTCGCATGGTTAACGCCTGCATGGAATGGCACTGTTGAAAATATGGATGACCTTTCGCAACACATGGAGTACATTTGGCTCGTCCCCGTGTTAAGCCTTTTTCTTCTATGGATTCGGAGACGCGCCATTTACAATTCGCTTGGAGCGCCAGCACCTTTACGCGCACTCCCGATATTCTTACTCTCGGCAATGTTTCTTCTGATTGGGCTTCGCGGTGGGCAGACACGGTTTTTGCAAGTTTCAGCAATTCTATTTCTTTTAGCCCTTCCGCTTGCGAGTTACGGTTGGAAAACATTTAAGAACGTTTGGTTTCCGCTTCTCCTTTTAGCGTTTATTATTCCCGTAGGGTTCCTTGATAATTTCACCGTGCCACTTCGTCAAGCCTCGGTGACGGTCAATGCGGTTTTACTCAATGGATTAGGTATTCCCGTTCGCTCCATTGGCACTGCGATTGTCTCTCTCGGTGAACCGGCGTTCCAGCTCGACATCGCAGACCCCTGTAGTGGCATTCGTTCGCTTGTAGCTCTTTTTGTGGGAACGGCAGCCTATGGCGCGATCGCTTTAAGAAGTTCATGGGGGCGGTGGGGACTCTTTTTCGCGTCGGTTCCAATTGCCTTCCTCGGAAATATTTTGCGCCTTCTTTTAACGTCATTGGCGTGTCATTTTGTCAGTCAATCGGCAGGGATGACACTGCATGACAACGCACTTTTTATTGTTGCGCCCATTTATGCTCTTTGTGTCTTTGGATTAACGGACGTCTTAAAGCGTATAGAAAGTACAACGATTTGTCCCGCCACAAAAGCCTTGCCGGTATCCGGAAACGTCACGCCTTCTAAAAGTGCGCTCACTCTTTTAGCCGTGCTTACCGTTGCGATTCCCTGTTTCCAATGGTGGGCAGGACAGATGCCGCCGTTAGTTTTTGAAGATGACACGTTCTTAAACAAGACGTTTGTACCGTTACCAGAAACAACGATGCGCTTTCCGATGTTCTGCCAAGATCGCACCTGCTTATGGAGTGAAAACTACAGCTCGAATGCTGAGATCCCCGAGAAGTGCCCCCATTGCCAAGGTGAATTTCGTTCAGAAGCGAAAGCGGAGCTGGATATTCTCCCCAACGACACACAGAGTTACAAAGCCATTTATCACACGGCAGGCGGAGACGATTTCACCATTTCACTCGTGATTGCAGGTCGGTCACGGTTCTCAATCCACCGCCCTGAACTCTGTCTCCCCTCACAAGGCTATGCGCTTAGTACACGCGTTGTACGCACGCTTCTGCCCGATCTCCCTATGGCGATTTTCTCTTTGCGACAGGAAGGACAAAGAGGTTCAAAAGGATTCGCCTATGCCTTTCTAAACGCGCAAGGTGCAACCGTTTCTAATCTTCGGCGCGTTGTAGGCGATAGTATTGAACGATCGTTATACAATCGTATCCCACGATGGGCGATGATTACGATTACCTCCAACTGCGATTTCACCACGCCCGAAGGTGAGGCTGCACTGATTCGATTCCTCTCCGTATGGTATCCGACGTTAAGAGCGAAGCCATGATTGAGTACGCCACAACACCGTTCAAACGGATGCGCGGGCTGCTCGGTCGCACAGGACTTCCACAAGGGGACGCCCTTGTCATTACGCCCTGCAATGCCGTTCACACGCGAGGAATGCAGTTTGCAATTGACCTTCGCTTCTTTAATCGTAAAGGCGTACTCGTTCGCACCTATCGCAATGTTCCTCCCGGAAAATGGTTTATCTGGGGCGGATGGAGCGCCAAAAGTGTTCTCGAATGCGCCTCCGGTGATTCCACGTTTGATGATTTTGTTACACTTACAACCGCCTATTAGAAGAATATTATTTCACTCCCCGTCTACGGAATTAAGGAACTGCACGTATGGACTTCAATCTTGAATCTTTCATAAAAAACAGCGTCACCAAACGGCAAACGTCCCTTCTCGCGCCCGATTTTGCGCAGAATGACGACGCTCTTCATCAAGCACTTGACCGTGCGCGCGTTCTTGTTATTGGTGGTGCCGGTACAATTGGCTCGCATTACATCAAGGCACTTTTGCGTTTCCCGATTGCTAAGCTTGTCGTTGTTGATATCAGCGAAAACGGATTGACCGAATTAGTACGCGATCTTCGTTCGGATCCCGCAAGCATTCGTATTCCGCAAGATTTCATTACCTATCCGGTAAATTTCGGCGAACCGGTATTCAAAAAGATTTTCCGTTCGGCAGGTCCCTTCGATATCGTTGCCAATTTTGCGGCGCATAAGCACGTCCGTTCAGAAAAAGATGTGTTCAGTATTGAAGCGATGGTGACCAACAACGTACTTCAGGCGGAAAGTCTTTTAGAGCTATTGAAAGAAATGCCCCCGAAACACTTCTTCTGCGTTTCAACAGATAAAGCCGCCAACCCCGTAAACGTTATGGGTGCCTCTAAAAAACTAATGGAAGAACTGATTCTTTCCTATGCCGATTGCCTCCCCATCACAACGGCACGATTTGCAAATGTTGCCTTTTCCAATGGATCGCTTCCGCTCAATTTCCTTCAACGGATTCATGCGCATCAACCGCTCTCCTGTCCGCTTGGGATTCGACGGTTCTTTGTCTCGCCGATTGAGTCTGGCGAGCTTTGCCTTTTTGCCTCTGTCATGGGAGCGCCCGGCGACATTCTTTATCCGCGGTTAGATACAACCGATTTAATCACCTTCGATTCCGTCCTTCGTGACTTATTGGACACCCTTGGACTTGGATGCGAGAGTTGCCCCGACTCTGAAACGGCACGGAAACATTGTACGGAATATTTAACAACGCCTTCACTTCGCAGTCGCGGTTATCCGGTCGAGTTCTTCACGTCCGACACCTCGGGAGAAAAAACCTTTGAAGAATTTCACACGGAAGGTGAACTGTGCGATGAAACACGTTTCCACGCATTAGGAGTTATCACCAATGCGCCACGACGTTCACGGTCAGAAATGGCGCAACGTCTTGCAGATATCAAAACGCTGTTTGCGCGTCCCACGTTGACCAAATCAGAAATCGTATTCTTACTCGAAGCCGCTTTGCCAATGTTTCACCATATTGAAAAGGGACGCGGTCTTGATGCCCGTATGTAAAAATGAAAATCACACTCATTACCGTTTGCTTCAATTCCGTAAAAACACTCCCGACGGTGTTCGCTTCTGTCCTTGAACAGCAAGCGGCGGATTATGAATATCTCGTCATTGATGGCGGAAGTTCTGATGGTACCGTCGAGCTTTTACGTACGTGGGAAGCGCAATTCAATGGACGCATGAAATGGACAAGCGAACCCGATCGCGGACTTTATGATGCCATCAATAAAGGGATTGCCCGCGCGACAGGCGATCTCATTGCGTTAGTCAATGCCGATGATGCGCTTGAAGATGAGGGCGTGCTTCATGCCATGACTGAACCTTTTGACGACCCGACCATTGATGCGGTCTATGGAGACATTCGCTTCGTACGCGACACACAAAACGTACAAGATCTTGCATCCTTGCGCGTATTGCCCACTGTTCGCGAATATTCGGCGGCACATTGGAAGCCTTGGATGCTTCGGTGGGGATTTATGCCGCCACATCCTTCCGTCGTCATTCGTACCTGTCATTTCCGAACGTTGGGAGCTTACGAGCCAACGCGGTATCGCATTGCCGCAGATTACGAGCTTCTTATCCGCTTTTTATGGAATCATCATTTGCGGACGCGTTACCTCAATCGTTGCACCACCGTTATGCGCATGGGCGGACGTTCAACACGTGGCTTCTCAAGCTGGTATCAACTCAATACAGAAATTGTTGATGCAAATAAAAGCAATGGACGATACTGTTGCTTCCCAATGATGCTACCCAAATATGCCTTTAAGGTGTTTGAACTTCTCCCGCGCTTTTGGGCACCGCTCAAACGCATAGGCGATATTCTTATTTCGGCTTTTGCGCTCCTCCTGCTCTCGCCGTTGCTGCTTCCGATTTGCCTCATCCTACGCTGTACCGGAGAACATCATGTATTCTATCGGCAAGAGCGTATTGGTTTGCATAATCGTCGTTTTGGAATATACAAATTTGCGACGATGCTTCAAGCCTCGCCTTCACTTCAAGGAGGGCTCCACACCGTTCACGGTGATCCGCGCGTGCTCCCCTTTGGAAAGATTCTACGAAAGACGAAAATCAACGAATTACCGCAGTTGCTCAATATCTTCTTAGGGGATATGTCAATTGTGGGACCGCGTCCACTCGTCGATAAAACGTTCGCCCCCTACTCGGCACACGTTCAAGCCCATATCTATGATGTTCCGCCGGGACTCACGGGTATTGGTTCGGTCGTTTTTCGTGATGAAGAAAGTATTTTGACACACTCGGGACGGTCCGCGGAAGTCTGTTATGCGCAGCTCATTGCACCTTATAAAGGAGCATTGGAACTTTGGTATTTAAGACACCAAAGTCCTCTTACTGATGCCAAAATTATCCTCCTCACAGCAGGTGCGATTCTCTTTCCACGCATTCACCTTCATCAACATTTTTTCCGCGATCTCCCCTGCCCCAGTGCTGAATTGGATGCGCTCCTATGATTTTATTAACTGGTTCATCTGGATTTGTAGGAACACATCTACGCGTGGCATTTGTCACTGCGGGAATTCCGTTTCTCACAGTAGGACGTAACGGCGATTATTCATGGGATAAGCTAGAAACGCTACCATGGGCAACCATTGACGCCATCGTCCATCTTGCCGGGCTTGCCCATGACACGCATAACCGTACGAATGCACAAGCCTATTTCGACATCAATACGGGGCTCACACAACGCCTCGTTCAAGCAGCTATTGCGCATTCGTTCAAAGGTTCATTCATTTTTTTCAGTTCGGTCAAAGCCTGTGCGGACAGCGTCGATAATCTCCTTTCGGAAACAACGCCGTGTCATCCGCAAACGCCTTACGGAGAGTCCAAACTTGCCGCCGAAAAAGTCCTCTTGCAACAGCCGTTCAGAACATTGATTCTACGCCCCTCGATGATTTATGGTTCGGGTAATCGCGGGAACCTCTCATTGCTTATGGCAATTGCACGCCGTGGGCTTCCATGGCCTCTTGCCGCATTTCAGAATGAACGTTCCTTTTGTGCGATTGGAAATGTCACCGCCACGGTGCTTGCACTTCTGGATCATCCGCCCGAATCGGGAATTTATCAACTTGCGGATGACCGTTTCCTTTCGACCAATCAAGTTTATGCGTACCTCTGTTCCGGATTTGGTCGACCTTGCCGTTTGTGGAACGTATCGCCTCGTTTAATCTCGTTTCTTGCACGTCTTGGCGACCTTCTGCCGCTTCCGCTCAATACAGAACGGTTGCATAAGCTGACAGAAAATTATCGCGTTGACAATCACCGACTGAAACTCGCGCTCGGATGGACGCAGATGCCCGTTAATTCCGAAAGTGGGTTTGCGGAACTTATGACGGGACAACGTCCATGAACTTACGAGTGCACTCTTACGAAAGTTTTGGCGCAGTAGACGGTCCCGGCATTCGACTTGTCATTTTTCTTCAGGGGTGTCCTTTACGTTGTATCTTTTGCCATAATCCTGACACGTGGAGCGTTCAAGGCGGAACGGATGTCCCACTTAAAGACATTGTCTGGAAGGCACAAAGAATGCGTCCCTATCTAGGCGAGGACGGTGGCGTCACATTTTCGGGAGGCGAACCGCTATTGCAAGCCGAAGCCGTACTAGAGGCGACACATGCCTTACAAGCTATCGGGATTCATGTCGCATTAGATACCTCAGCAGGAATTGATCCGTCTGGAACCTATCCGCTGTTAGATGCAGTCGATCTTCTATTGCTCGATGTAAAAAGTCCTGATCCGGTGCGGTTCAAAGAGGTTACAGGCGTTTCACAAGAAGCCAATCGCCGCATTTTCGACTATTTACGAAAGACACAAAAACCCGTTTGGATCCGCCAAGTTGTAGCACAAGGCTTAAATGATACGCCAGCAGAAAAAGAAGCTACAAAAGCTTACATTTCCGGTCTCAACATCCAACGGATTGATCGTCTCCCCTATCACGAATTAGGGATTCACAAATATGAAGAGCTAGGGCTCCCCTATCGTGGCGAACAGTTGATGCCTCCTACGCAAGAAGGACTTCTATTATGACAGATCAAGATGTACGCCGTGAACGATTGAGAGATCTTGAAGATGATGCTGTCACCGTGTCACAGCTTGCCAGTGCCCCTAAGAATCGTCCGTTAAATCCAAGGCGACTTCTTGCATTGACCTTTCTCTTGTTAATCTTCGCCGGAACTTTTTTGCTGATGATTCCACAGGCACAAGCCAGTGGGCATTGGGCATGGATGACGCCGGATCAACCGTTTGATTTATCGTTCGCCATACGGCAAATCATCGACAATCTGTTTATGGCGACTTCGGCGTCTTGCGTTACAGGGCTTGCCGTTGTTGATGTTCCAAGTTATTACACATTCCTTGGTCAACTCGTCCTCCTGCTGTGCATTCAGATTGGCGGGATTGGGATTATAACGTTAGGCACCTTCTTAATGACGCTTCTCTTGGGACGTATGTCCGCAGAGAATGAAACGCAGGTCATGCTTTCCTATGGTGCCGTCTCAGCCTCAAAAACACGTCTGTTGCTATGGAGAACAATGCTGTATGTCTTTACCTTTGAAGCCATCGGCGCACTTCTATTATTTATCCGTTACTATTGGAGCCATGGCTATACCTTTATCCAAAGTCTTTGGTTTTCACTCTTTCATTCAATCAGTGCGTTTTGCAATGCCGGCATTTCATTGCATACAAACAATCTCATCGACATTGGGAATGATTGGTTTTATATGCTCGTTATTGCTCTTTTAGTCACGCTCGGCGGAATTGGATTCCTCGTTCTTACTAATCTTTCGCAATATCACTTTTGGAAACGAAATTTACGTCAACGTGGCAGAATTACGCTCCACTCCCGTCTTGTCTTATGGTCAACACTTGCGCTCTGTGGCGGCGGCGGGCTTCTCTTCCTCGCCTTTGAATGGAACGCCTCTTTGGGCGCAAATACAGGCGCCTCTCTGTGGGACTGTCTTGCTGCAGGACAATGGCAAGCCGCGCAAGAAACGGCACACCTCTACTGGGTTAAATTCTGTGAAGGCATTTCTCAAACCGCCATGTACCGTACCGCCGGATTTACCTTTGTCCCCATGGATGAAATCTCTCAACCTTCCAATTTCGTTTCCATCCTCCTGATGCTCATCGGCGGATCGCCCGGCTCCGTCGCAGGCGGTATGAAAACAACGACTATTATTGTGCTCTTCCTCACCATGCGTGCCATGATCCGTGGTAATACGGACATCCAAATTCATCGGCGAACAATCTCCAATGCAATCAGCCGGGAAGCGATGGTCATTGTTTTCTTCTATTTACTTTTAGTCTTTGCGTTCTATTTCATCCTCTTATTTACGGAGCGCGCACTCATCGCTGGGCGTGGCGACTTTTCACTTTTTTATGAAGTAACCTCTGCCTTTGGTACGGTGGGAATGTCACTCAATGCCACCACGCTCCTCACACCATTCGGGCGCGTTTTCATTTCGCTTGCGATGTTCTTGGGACGTATTGGACCGATTTCAATTGCGTTTATGATGGCAGGACACGAAATCACACAACGTGTCCGTTATCCTGAAGAAAATATTACCGTTGGATAATCGTAACCGTTCGACAACGTTAGCGAAGTACACCTGCATGACGCAAATACCACATGACACCATCGTCTGTATTTGCACGGGTGGAATAAGGACAACACGCACGAAGGTCAGGATGCGCATTGCCCATCGCTACAGCGTGAACGCCTAAGGTCATCATTTCCACATCATTCAGATAATCACCAAAGACCATGACTTGATCGGGACGTACACCGCGTCGCGCCATGAACGCAGAAAGCGCATGCCCTTTGTTAATCCGCATAGGCTGAATATCAATCCAATGCGGACTTGAAAGAATTACACGCAATGTCTCATTGGCAAAAGGTGCAAGACGAGGCCATAAAACTTTAGCCGCCGCCGGATGATAGACCGCGACTTTACAAATCGAACGCTCTGCGACATCAGAAACTTTATGCCACAGCAGCGAATTAGAAAAGTAATGAGAAACGGCTTCAAAATTATCAAGATATAAATCCGAGACTAAAGCGACCTCTTGCCCGCACAGAACAACCGTCGCCTCATCAACTGCCAATGCCTCCCGCAAAACATCGGCAAAAAACAGCACTGGCGTTAAATCAGAAAAGAAAGGGAGCGTCTCTCCACACTCATAAACAAGCGCACCATTCTCGGCAATAATCGCTGGCGAAGTTTCAATTTGATTAAACTGTTTGAAGAGATTTTCAAACTGCCGTCCACTGGCAATCACCCAATCAATCCCACGCGATGACAGCCCTTTGACAATCGACTGAAAATGACGCGGCAACTGGCGATCCCCATCCAAGAGCGTTCCATCCATATCCGTCACAATTAAACGAAGCTCTGCAAGATTCATCGTTGCCACAATCGATACCGCCAATAGCGAATTTGTTTTCCGACCGACCACTTCCATGGAGAAAGTCCACATTGATGAAGCGTCATACCGATTGCCTTGCAGATTGCACAATGTTCTTCACGCGTGTAAGACATCGGGCGAGAAATCTTGATGACATTCGCGACCGAAGCCAACACGTGTTGACGAAAAGCCGGTAACAACGCTTCCGATATTTTCGGCTTCATCTGAGGATAAAGAGCCAATCGAGACAGTGCATATTGACTTGGATTTTGCCGCGTCACACTTTGCGGTTGCGATCGATAATAGTAAAGTATTTCATCTGTAAAGACGACTCGCCGCGCAGTTGCAAACACATCAAATGTATAAAGTGCATCATCCGATCCAAACAGTGCAGAATCAAATCGGATCGTTTGAATTGCCTCACGCCGATAAAGTTTTTGCCAAACGTTGAAGATATCAGACTTCGCCTCAAAAAACTTACGTAACGGTTCTTCGCTCATCTCAATAAGAGGCGTAGAAACAGTCCATTGCATCGATTCAAAATTCTGCGCAGTCGGAATCAATTCAAACGCACATAGCGCACAATCAGCATCATGTTCTACTAGTAACGAATGAAGCGTTTCAAGAAAGCGTGGATGATAAAAATCATCTTGATCAATAAAGGTAACAAAATCACCTTGCGCCAAATGAAGTCCACGATTACGCGTTTCAGCAACACCTGCATTCGGAAACTCAATCACCTTGAAACGTGTATCATCGGCTGTCAATGTGCGTGCAAATTCTGCCATTCCATTTCCGCTGCCATCATCCAGACACAAACACTCAAACGTCTGATAAGTTTGCGCTTTCAACGATGCAATCGTTTGAGGAAGCCATTCCTTGACACGATAAAGTGGCACTATAATAGAAATTAAATTCACGTTCGCATTCTAACAAAAAAGCACCCTGCAAACACAGGGTGCCCTTAGAATATTCCGTACGACAGACTAGCTGCCCGATCCAGCAGAAGCCGTCGGCATAAATTCAAACGCCTTCTCACCCTGCTTATACTCGTTCAGCTTTCCCTTACCAAGCGAACCAATCATCGCCTTCGGGAAAATCTCTGCGCCTGAGAACTTCTTCGACGATCCGTCCTTGTAAACAAGCACACATCCGTCACGTCCGAAAGGCTTCGCCGTACTCAACAACGTTTCAACATCCGTTGTAGAATCCGTACCAGCGACAGAAACAAGCGTTTGACCGCTCACATTACGCGTGCAAAAGACAGGAGCAGAAGAAGGCGCATTCGCTGAATTCTTGGCAAGAATCCATGCACAATTCTTATCCGCTAGCGTTGCACCGGTCGCCGTCGGAACACCCGAGGCAGCAATCATGGACGGTTCAATGTCGCGCAAAACTTTCAGACGATTACGCTTCGTGACATCAGACTCCTTGACATACAAGGCCTCTTGAAAATACTCAGGCGTAGAGTTGAAACTCTTGTACATATCAGGACCATTAGCAGTATCCTCGGAATCCTTAAGATCCTTATTCTCATCCGCTGGCCATGCAATTCCCTCATAGCGACCAGACATATCCGCCGCAATGATTGCCTGGACGACCTTACGACCATTGCCCATCATACCGGTCAAATTACCTTGCAATAGAAAGTTTTGCACGGGACCGAAAAGTGACGTTGCCAAAATACCGATAATCACAATCACGACGAGCAATTCAATCATCGTGAAACCCTGCTTTGAATATGCCTTCATACAAAATACTCCTGTAAGTCTAGTTGCCTGCGCTTATCGCGACACATTGTCGCTATTCGCACACTGAGAATCCTATCAAAGTAGCCTCTCTTAGACAAGAACAAACATTCGCAAAGTTCCTCGGCAATGATATTCGCAGTAAAAGACAAAGGTGCGCTCCTCATCTCATAAAAAAGCTCCGTCAATACCACAAGCAGAAAAGCGTAGCGAAAGGTTACAATAAAAAACCCGCCTAATATAGGCGGGTTTCATGTCACTGAACGTTTCGTTTAGAATTGAACGAGTGCGTTACGGGACTTGGCACGGATGCGAGCACGCGCGGATTTACGGCGAGACTTTTCGCAAGGTTTCTCGTAGTAACGAGTGTTGCGAAGTTGCTTGATAAGACCCTCCTTGTCGAGAATCTTTTTCAGGCGCTTCAGCCCGCGCTCCACGGATTCGCCCTTTTTAAGACGGACCTGGATCATTTTTGCTCACCTCCTTCCTTAGAACAATTGGAGCCAGCGGCCGGACTCGAACCGGCGACCCACTGATTACAAATCAGTAGCTCTACCAACTGAGCTACACTGGCGCAAAAGTCCAAATATCATATCAAACCACTATGTCTACTGCAACTTCAAATTTCAGGCTCGAACTGTATCCGGTGAATGTTACCAATAAAAATTCTTGCTACACTATGGTAATGAATTATAAAGGGAAACTTGTC
This sequence comes from Kiritimatiellia bacterium, assembly GCA_036651955.1. Lineage (GTDB taxonomy): Bacteria > Verrucomicrobiota > Kiritimatiellia > RFP12 > DVOR01 > Spyradenecus. Next base: position 2,857 of record JAVVWU010000026.1, on the reverse strand, counting down.
GTCATTGATCTTATGCCTATCCTTTATAGGGGGTATTTTATCTTTTTAACGAATCCGCGTAAAACTGCGACAGGCGTTAACACCTCTTCCTTGAGCCTTTTTGCTTCAACGTTAAAATACATTCTCGATAAATGGCAGCCCACACATTGGGCCATCGCAATGGAAAGCGAAAGCCCCACTTTCCGTCACAAAATGTACCCGTTGTACAAAGCGCAACGCGATAAAATGCCAGAGGATATCGCTGCAAGTATTGGACAGGCGCGCGAATTCGCCGATGCCATAGGATTACAGACGCTCCACGTAGAAGGATATGAGGCAGACGATGTACTTGGAACGCTTGCTGAACGCGGAGCGAATGATGGCTTTGAAGTTTTTGTAGCGTCTCCAGATAAAGATTTAGGACAACTCGTCTCTCCCAATATTCATCTCTTCCGTCCCGGTGAAAATAAACTTTTAGACGAAGCCGAAATCTGTCAACAGTGGGAACTTAATTCTCCCAGTCAAATGATTGACTATCTTGCATTATGTGGTGATGCGAGCGATAACATTCCCGGTGTTGCCGGTGTTGGAAAGAAAACTGCAATCAAACTCTTGAAAGAATTTGGAACAGTTGAAAATCTCATTACACACTCAGCGGATGTAGCAGGACGTATTGGCGAAAAACTACGTGCCGACACAGAGACGCTATTGCTTTGTAAACAGCTCGTGACCATTGCGCGTGATGTCCCGCTTGATTTTACATGGGAAAGCTTGCGCGTAGTAACTCCGGACCCTGTAACTGTAACTCCCATTTTACGCAAATATGAACTCAACTCTATCGCAAGTCAAATGGGAATCTCCCTTACCGCAGAGCAACTCCCAAAAAAGAAACCGGATCAAGCAGAACAACTTTCTCTTTTTGGTGACGAAGCGCCAAAAATCTCTACCGGTACCGAAAATCCGCCTCAAAATCATCGACACTCACTTGCAGACTTCCCTCACGACTATCGCCTCATCACCGATGCTACTGGGCGCGAAGCCTTAGCCACCGAATTACTTAAAGCCGCTCTCGTTGCCGTTGACACAGAAACAACAGGACTCAACCCGCGTAAAGACCGCATTGTAGGCTGCTCTTTTTCAGTCTCGGAAGGTCGGGCATGGTATGTTCCACTTCCCGAAGAACACGATGCGGTATGTTCCGCACTTGCACCGTTCATCCCTCTATTTACCTCCGAAACAATTGCAAAGGTCGGGCATAATCTCAAATTTGATCGTGCAATGTTCTTACAATATGGCATCGAATTTCGCGGCCCTCTACACGATACACTCCTCGCACACTATCTTCTTGATGCCACCGATCGCCACGACATGGATCATTTGGCAAACGCCTATCTTAATTATGATCCAATCCCCATCGCACGCCTCATTGGTGATGGAAAAACAAAAACAATGGCAGACCGTTTACCGGAAGAAATCGTTAATTATGCCGCAGAAGATGCCGATGTCACCCTTCGCCTCTATCACACTTTCCGCCCGAAACTTGAAGCCAATGGGCTTCTTACTCTTCTTGAAACATGTGAAGAACCACTTGCGGGAATCTTGTTACAAATGGAATCTGTCGGCGTACGCATTGACACAAAGGCATTGAAAAAATTCCGCCATGAACTCGAAGGATCCATTATTCAGCTCGAAATTGCCATCCGCGAAATTATGGGCGCCGGTGTCAATATTGCTTCACCACGGCAAGTTGGCGAGTTTATCTTTGGCGATCTCAATCTCGACCCCTCTGTAAAACGTTCTAATCGCGGTCAATTCCCGACCAACGAAGAAACCTTATTGAAAATTCGTGATCGTCATCCCATTATTGACCTCCTCCTTGATTGGCGCGCCTGCGTCAAACTCAAAAACACCTATGTCGATAAACTTCCCGATCACATTGATCCAAAAGACGGAAGAATCCATACGACCTTTAACCAATCTTTCACCGAAACAGGACGCCTCTCCTCCTCTCACCCCAACCTGCAAAATATTCCCGTTCGTTCCGAACGAGGTCAACGTATCCGCGCAGTCATCGTTTCTCGAGAGCCGGGTTGGACACTCCTCTCAGCAGACTATTCACAAGTCGAACTCCGCCTTATGGCAGCGATGAGCGAAGACGAACGTATGCTTACCGCCTTCCGTCACGGAGAAGATATCCATGCCCAAACTGCCAGTGCCGTTTACGGAATCCCACTCGAAGAAGTTACGCCACAACAGCGGAGCCATTGCAAGATGGTCAACTTCGGTATTATCTACGGAATCTCAGCCTTTGGTCTCGCTTCACGTCTACGCATTGCACGCAAAGATGCCAGCGAACTCATCAACACCTATTTCGAAAAGTATCCTTCCGTAAAAGCTTACATGGAACGTACCGTTGCCCAAGCAACTGAATGCGGTTACGCACAAACGCTCTTTGGACGCCGTCGAATGCTCCCCGACCTCTCCTCTCGCAATGGCGCCACACGTTCCGCCGCCGCACGCGTTGCAATCAATATGCCGATACAAGGATCAGCCGCAGACATCATTAAATTTGCGATGGTAAGAATTGAACGTGAACTTCGTGCTGAAAATCTTCGCACTCAAATGACCTTACAGATTCACGACGAACTTCTCTTTGATGTGCCAGAGGATGAAGTCGAACACGTCCGCCCCCTCATCCAAAATGCCATGGAAAATGTCTGCCACCTTTCCATTCCCCTCAAAGTTTCCATCGGCATCGGTAGCGACTGGCTCACCGCCCATTAAATATCGCCGCTCACGCCTTATCCATCCGCAAATCTTGTACCGCGACCTCGTCACCCGTCTCGTTTGTACATATCGCCATCCACCTCTTATAAAT
>JAVVWU010000025.1:0-23300 GCA_036651955.1 Kiritimatiellia bacterium | reverse complement strand
GTCGGCACAAGACTATTACCTCTATTAAAGGAGCCTTTCCGGTGGTGGAAGTTGGGAGGGGCAGGGCAGTGTGAGGGAGAGGAAGCTTTGCTATACTTACGAGCCTGTATGAATTTCTGGATTACATTTTGGCAAAAGATACAGCGGTTAAATATCATTATGCTGTTAGCAACATTGATTTTGGCGGCGGCAGGAACGTTTTTTGTAAAATCAGCGTGTAGTGTGCGTCTTTCGGCGGGATTGCAATCGCTGTGGGTGGAGCATCTCCTTTTTGGGTTGCGCGGGCTCTGTCTTATGTTTCTCATTGCATTGACCGATTATCGCAAGTGGATTCGCTTGTCGCCGTGGGCTTATATCGCGGTATTGATAGCGTTGGTTTTGGTGTTGATTCCGAGTATCGGTACGGAGCAAATGGGAGCGCGGCGTTGGTTATTCGGGTTGCAACCGAGTGAGCCGGCGAAGTTGGTGATTGTGATGATGCTTGCGTACGTGCTGGGGCGTTGGCGGACAGGACTGCATGGGGTGGCGGGGCTTTTCCTTTGTGTGGCACTGGTGGGAGTGCCGGCGCTTTTGATTTTGGCGGAGCCGGATTTGGGGACGGCGATTGTCTTGGTGCCGACCTGTCTATTGATGTTATTTGTGGCGAATGTGTCGCCGAAGATTCTCGGGATGTGCGTGCTTTTAGGTGTTTTGGCGACGGTGTATGTGGTGTCGTTGATCTATGTGGCGAAGGCGCCGGAGACAGCGCCGGAACGAGAGGCGGAGTTGATTGCGTTGACAGGGCTGCGTCCGCATCAGGTGCGGCGCGTGGAAACTTTTTTGTATCCGATGCGTGATTTGCATGGCAGTGGATATAATGTGCGTCAGAGTGAAATCGCAGTCGGCAGTGGCGGACTGTTCGGAAAGGGTTATACGAAAGGTGTACAGAATCTGCTGGGATATTTGCCAGCGTCTGTGAGTGCCAATGATTTCATCTTCCCCGTTGTGGCGGAAGAGACGGGATTTGTTGGTTCGTCGATTTTATTGGGCCTCTATTTGTTGGGGTTCTTGGTATCGGGGCTTATTATCGGGATGCGTTGTGTTGATGACACGGGAAAACTTCTGTGTGTTGGCATCGTTTCCTTGATATTTTGCCATGTTTTTATTAACATAGGTATGACAGTGCGAATAGTCCCAATTACAGGATTACCACTTCCTTTCATTAGTCAGGGCGGGACTTTTATGCTCGTGATGATGATGGGGGTGGGGATTTTGCAGAGTGTCGCCGTCCATGGTCGGACGTCGGACACGGTCTTTCAGCACTGAGCAGAACCTTTGTATGAGATTGGAAAAAGCAATGTTCGGATGGTTATTTAAGCGGAAAGACAAGAAACGCGAGATTGTTGTTAATGTTGAGAAGCTGGAAACACGCGTGGCGGTCGTAGAAGACGGTCACGTGGAAGAGTTTCAGGTGGAACATCCCATGGAAGAGCGTTTGGTGGGGTGCATTTTCAAGGGGCGTATTCAGAATCTTGAGCACGATTTACAAGCGGCGTTTGTCGATATCGGGCTCAAAAAGAATGCGTTTCTCCATTACTGGGATATGATTCCAGATGAAGATGGTGGACTTGATGAAGATGATGACGCGCATCATTGCAAGCGCAAACGGATCTCGAATGAAGAGATTACGAAACGTTTTCCTCCCGGAAGCGAAATTGTAGTGCAAGTCACGAAGGGACCGATCGGGACGAAAGGTCCGCGCGTGACGGCAAATCTTTCTTTGCCCGGTCGTTACCTGGTGATGATGCCTTCAAGTAAATCGACGCGTGGCGTTTCGCGAAAGATTGCAGATGCGAAGGAACGGTTGCGGTTGAAGAAGATTTTGGATCGTTTGCCGTTGCCTCCCGGCGTTGGAATTATTGTGCGGACGGTAGGGGCGGGTGCGAATCAGCGCGCGTTTTGCCGTGATTTGCGCAATATTCTCGATGTTTGGGGAACGCTTCAGGCGAATATTCAGTCGATGCGTGCGCCGGCGTGTGTTTACTCCGAGCCTGATTTGGTCGAACGTGTGGTGCGTGATTGGCTGACAGAGGATGTCGATCGCGTCATTATTGATGATGAAGAAGCGTACAATCGCATTCGCGAAGTGGCGGGGCGTATTTCACACCGCGCGCGTCGCGTGATTTCGCTCTATGACGGGCATTTGCCGATCTTCGATCATTACGGCATTGAGAGCCAAATGGAAGAGGCATTCCGTCGGAAAGTGAATCTCAAGAGTGGTGGTTACTTGGTTATTGATGAGACCGAGGCACTCATTGCAGTCGATGTGAATACAGGACGTCATCGCGGTAAAGGTTCACAGGAAGATGCTATTCTTGAAGTGAATATGGAGGCGGTCGAAGAAGTGGCGCGGCAAATGCGTCTGCGCAATATCGGCGGTTTGGTGGTCATTGACTTGATTGATATGAAGAGCCGTAAATATCAGGCGCAGATTTATAAGGCGATGAAGGCGGCGGTGCGTCGTGACCGTGCGCGGACGAATGTGCTTCCGTTGTCCGAATTGGGACTGATGGAAATGACGCGTCAGCGTCAAGAAGAGTCGCTTCTTTCGCAGATGTATATCGACTGCCCTTATTGTAAGGGACACGGTGTCATTAAAAGTCCGCTCGCATTGTCGGTCGATATTCAACGCCAAGTGGCAGCGATTATGCGTAAAGAGCAGAGCGTCCCCGGAGAAACGGAGCTTCAAGTGCTCGTATCGCCGTCGGTGATGGATCGTTTGCGGAATGAAGATGAGCAGATGCTTGTAGAAATGCAGCATCGCTACGCCAGTAAGTTGACGTTCAAGAGTGAAGTGGCGCGTCATCCCGAGTCGTTTGCCATTCTTGATAAAGACGGCAAGGCTCTTTATTCCGTTGCCGAAAGTACCACGGTTTAATTCGTGGTGGATTGCCTCCACAGCTTCTGTCCGATGATGGGCGCAGAAGCCGTAGAGGAGTTCCGAAGGATCCGCTTATGCGTAATCGTAATTTCGTTTCTTTAGATGCACGAACGCTTCACAGCGTGCTCGTGCGTTGGCACGTAGTCTCGTGGCGAATCGGCGTTTTAGGGGCGTTTCTCTGCCTTGCTCCTTGTGCGATGGCGCAAGGCGGATTCGGCGGAATGAAGGGACTCGATAAAATCGGTATCCCGACATTGCCCGCCTTTGATAATGTCGAAATTACAGCTGATCGCATGGGCGCGGATCGTAAAACGAATATTGCGACGTTGGACAATAACGTGCGGATTCGCTTCTCCGATGTCACGATGACGGCAGATCATGCCTCCTATGATTCGGCAACAGGCGATGTCCATGCGGAAGGTCATGTGTCCATTGTTTCACTCAGTGGCGGTTCATGGCATGGTGATACGATCGATTTCAATCACAAAACGGGTGAAGGGCTTTTCGGTACAGGCGTCTTGAAATTCGGCGCTTTCACCGTTGATGCCGACAGTTATGCCCGTGATGACGATGGTATCTTTTATGCCCAAAATGCGACGTTTACAACGTGTACCAACGATGAGAGCCATTGGCACTGGTCGGCGACAGGGACGGCGCGTTATAAAGACAAAGAATTTATTGAGCTTAAAAATGCCGTTGGGCGTATTGAAGGCGTTCCACTCGTTTGGATGCCGTACTACTATCGCGACTTAAATACGGCGTATGGATGGCGCTTTATGCCGGGTTATACGAGCAAATGGGGCGCCTTCTTAAAGACAGGATATGTCTACCCCATTGCCGGAAGCATGGAGGATGAAGCGCTTTTGTATGGTAAAACGGTCTTTGATGTGCGGAGTGAATATGGCGTTGCCATCGGTCAGGAACTCACGTGGCGCACCGAGGCGCTCAATCAATGGGGACGCGCTTCCATTTATTATGCCAATCATCACGAGAATCAAGACGGTGCCGACAAAAACTGGCAAAGTTCGTATAAGGAACACCGTTGGAGCCTTGGACTTTCGGAACGGTTGGAATTTTCGCCGCGCGATACGTTCACGCTGACGGGCGAAATCGTGAGTGATTCACAATTCCGCGAAGATTACGATGAGTTAGACGTTCGCGCCTCTTCGCAACCGGTCGGCATTATCAATTATGAACACCGTGAAAATACGTGGGTTTCCTCGCTCGCGATCAGTGGTCCGCTCAATACGTTCTATGCCGGTACGAAACGGTTGCCCGAATTTCGATTAGACATCTTGCCCCATGCGTTTCTCGGCATTGAAAAACTCTACTATGAGTCTCAGACCTCGGTCGGTTATTTTGAACGTCAACCGGCGAAATTCGACAATACATGGGATATGACCTATCAGTGGCAGCCCGGTAACTGGGCGTATTACGATAGTTTTCGTTTTGATACGCGCCACATTTTGCGCCGTCCCTTCACATTGGCGGAAGGCGTGACATTAACGCCGCGTGCTGGCTGGCGTGGAACGTACTGGTCTGATTCGCCCGATAGCGCGACCTCCTTTCGTTCACTCTTTGAACTCGGTACGACGCTTCAAGCGCGCTACTGGAAAGACTTCAATCGTTTCCGCCATACCTTTATTCCTTATCTTGATTTGACCTACGTTCCGGCATCGGAAGAAACGGCAGGCGATCAACATTACGCATTTGATCGCATTGATCGGGAATATGAATGGCGCGACCGCTACCGGACCGATGGACTTACGCCTTCGCACCGTTATGCCGGAGTACGGTTTGGTTTGAAGAATATTCTCCAAAATCGTACCGCTTTGGGCTTTTCAAAACTGCTTGACGTTGACCTGTATGGTATTTATGTCGCTCAAAGTCAAGATGAGTACGTTCGCTGGACCCACCGTATGCAACCGGGACGCGATGCGTGGCGTAAATATCCGGCGCGTCGAATTGAAGAAAATGAAGGTCTGCGCGTTCTCGGTCTCAATGGGACGTATACGCCCTTTTCCAACTTTGAGATTGCGAACGACTTCCAATATGATCCGACAGAGTCGCGCCTTGCACTGTGGGATATTAACGCGCGTTATCATCTCTCAGCGGTCACCCTTTATGTCGGGTACCTCACGCGTCATCACGAAGTCTACGATTACTATTGGTCCGATACCGTTAAAGACAGCATCACATACGCGGGATTCATTCATCGCCTCTGCGATACCATTTCGTGGAGTGCTTATGGACGTTGGAACTTATCGAGTAATGACCTTGAAGAAGTCGGTGGTTTTGTTCAGTACAATCTCGACTGTATCAGCCTGCGAATGAATACAGGCTACCTTCCTTCCTACACTTCCGAGGACGGGTATAGTCACGATTCTGATGTGCGTTTCTCCGTGGAAGCATGGTTGCGTGCATTCCCCAACAACACGACCGAAGAATGGATGACGTGGGGGAACCTCTCTAATTCGCAAGATTTAGGCATCAACTAATTCTTTTGCGCCTGTAGCTCAGCTGGACAGAGCAGCGGCCTTCTAAGCCGCGGGTCGGGGGTTCGAGCCCCTCCAGGCGCGCCATTTGAAGCACTTCTGCCTTGTGGCAGGAGTGCTTTCTCTTTGATTCGCGCTGAAAGCAGAGGCTTTGGAAGCTTTTTGCGCAGGTCGTTCAAAATGAATGAGTTACAGGCGCGACGCGGAACTGTGCCGCGTTCGGTCTCGACGCTTATTCGCTTGTTTCTTATTCTAAAGACTGTTATTATTAAAGAGTTGAGTGATGCTTGAATCCCCTTGCGCTCATTCTAATGTGCAGTGATGTACTTAGCGCATGGTAGAGGAAACTCGTAGGAGCTGACATGGAAAAGTGTTTATTGGGAGGGCTGATAAGCCTTCTTGTCGTCTTATCAGCAACGGTGGTTTCTGTTGCATCCTCATCTCCATGGCCACCATGGGACTCTGATCCTCTTTTTGTCAAGACTACGCTTACGGAAGAGGATATCCCAACGCTTGAAGTCTTAAAGGCGCAAGCTTCAGATACGACAAATCCTCGGCATATTGCCGTCTTTTATATGGCGACCGATTGGTGTGAGGTCGGGAATAGACTTTGGAATGAAATTATAAAAACGGGCTTACCGGGCTTTGTCGTTGCGCCTCTGGATCAGCCCGAAGTCGATACACCAATTTCAAGATTGTCACGCGATAATGCTCATCTTGGCTCCTTTTCGATTATGGGCAATGCGGCTAATCGGTGGCATGTTTATCCTGCCATTGGTCTTTTTGATGCCGAAGGCAAACTCTATGCGTTCTTTTCGGGCGTTGAAATGCCGTCAACCAAAGCGGATCTTGTAAAGCGACTGACCGATGCAAAGGAACGCTTTTTTGCCTACCAGACGGCTCGGGCGCAAGCCGTTGCGTTAACGGATGAGCAGTTCCAAAGGGCGGCAGAGGCTCACGATCTTGGTATGACATGGGATGCGGCGACGTTGACGGCAAAAGATGGGCGAGGCGTGACGATCACTGCGGATATTTATCGGGCGGCACTTTTGGCGAATGCTCTGATTCTTTTAGAACCGAATGTTTATCGGCTCGGATTTCTCTGGGGGAATTTTTCTCTCGTCGATGACTTTTTAATGATAAAAGCATGGGATTCTGAAGATGTGTCGGGTGCTTTTCGCCGGTTGACTGACGATGACTGCTACAGTCTTGCCGAGAAATTTGTACGTTTCGCAAAAGAAGAGAATTTTTCTCAAGGTGACCGTGAATTAGCGGTTGCCATTGATGACCGCCGATTGGTTAAGCTTGGATATAATGAACTTCAGCAACGCCTTCTCTGCGGTTTTATTTTGTGGCGCACGAAAAAGAGAACGGTTGCGCTCGAATATGTTCGGCGCGCTCTTGACGTGAATCCCAATTCTTTTTGGGGCGAGGCGGCACGCGGTACGCTCATTATGATGGGCGAAGGCGATATCACGCTCACCTCGGGCTGGTCCACTTTTTTCACTCGGAATCAGTCCGCTGAACATCCGGCATTTACATGGGAAATCCGTTACGGTACGGATCGTCTCATTGATAAAAAAGGATGGTACTTTTTGAAGATGTCCGTGGACTCCGGTGCCGCTGTCACGGTGAACAGTTTTGAAATTGATCAAGACGCTGTCTATGATGCAACAACGGCGGCGTATCTTTCGGGGACGAAAGTTTTTGATGGATCTCTCGCGTGTCATCGCGTACCTACGAATGGCGATACAATGGGGACGTTTAAGGAGGTGACGTTTCCGCTTACGGTGACGACGGCAAAAGAGACTTCAATATCCTTCTTTTTTTATCTTCCGAAAGACATCGTCCGCTTTCTTCCGAAACCGGAAAAGAATAATCGTGCCGATCGTCCGAATAGCATTCGTGTAAAGATTTCCGGGAGCAGTGCTGGACCTTCTTCCGGCTCCTTTGTCATCGGACCTATCATTGCTCCATGAGGAAGTTTATGAAACGCTTTACACTTTTCTTTTGTGCGGTTGGAATCATTGGCTCGGCGGGAGCCGCAGTGGTTCAGACGGTGACGTTTGACCGTACGACAACACCGCTGTCGTTGTATGAAGATTCTAAAAATGCCTTGGCAGAGATTGAAGCAACTGCCGCGCGTGCCGATCCGACGAATACCGTTCCTAACCGAATCGAACATCTCATTCAGACGGATGCGGACTATACGCTTGCACTTCGGCGTGCAAAAACGCTCTCAGTGATGACACCTCAAAACGCTATGGAGCAAATCGCGGAGATTACGTATGGTAAAGTCGCATTGGAAACGATTGTTAATAGTCCTGATTGGATGTTGGATCTTTCCGCTTCGGGACCGATCTTAAGAGGACCTGAATATCTCTTGGTGCGATTGTCACTTTTATGGAGAGCGGATGAGATTTATCGAAAAGATCATCCGGAAACGCGTCGTGGAAAACTTGCGACTGATCCGCTTTTACGTTCTGTCGCGACCGCGCTGTCTCTCAATGCTCCGAGCGATACGATTCTGTATCGAACGTGGCAGACCTATCGCAGTTTTCTTGATCGCGGATTGATGCATGGACAGTTCTTTGTAACGAATACACGCGAACATCGCTTTTCTGCAAATCCACAAGGCTTTGATCATCAAAGTTTGGAATATGGAGTGAAAAACTCCAATTCTAATATTGGTAATATTGGCAATGGCGGATGGCAAGTTTCTTATCGTACCGATAACTTTTTCGGCAGCTCGATTCACGGTTCCGAATATCAGAGACCGTGGAATGCGATGTTGACGGGGTATCCGCTCGGACGTGAAGTGGGCGCCGTTTGTGGTGGCATTTCTTACTACGGAGCGATGGCAGGTGTTTCCTCGGGACGGATGACGATTACAGGCGGTCAACCGAGCCACTGCGCGGCGACACATCGACGCTTTGACGGGAGCCTGTGGGACATTGATAGTAATGTGTCGCCACCGACCGGAGCGCATTTTGGATTTTGGGGTATGAAGTATTACCAATGCCTTGAATATTACGATGACCTTTTTTCTAATCCGAATTGCACGCTCGCCTATCAATTGATTTGGGCTGCGCAGTTGATGGATGCGCGACAAGGCGGCAACGTCTTTTCCGAAGATGTTGATGCGCTGTATCGTCGTGCGTTGGAACGTGCCCCCAATCATTATCAAGCGTTGCTGGATTATGCGCAATGGCTGAATCGTGTTGCTCCGAATGATATGCCGCGTTGGTTTTTATGGGCGGATTTGGTCGCACGCGGTATGCGTCAAGCACCGTTTCCCGGATGGGATCTTCTTCATGAACACTTTGTCGAGCGTGTTCAAACGCAATTGGGGCAAGAGACACTGCTTGCAGCATTGCGCCGGCTTCATCGACAGATGCCAGAAGGAACGCGTCCTACGCGGGAACGCTTTAATTTCAAGGGAACGGTTCTGGATCGCCAAAAGCAGCTCCTCGGGAATGAACGGATGCTCACTCTTGCCGAGACCATTTTGGATACGAACTACTCTTCCGCCTCTTATTTTGATAACACGCTCGACTGGGGAAACAGTACGTTCGGCGATAATTTCCTTCATGTTCTTGCCGATGTTTATGTGGCGCATGGAAATACGGCGGGACTAAAAGGAACGGTCCTCAATTCCATTCGGACATCCTCGCAAATGGGAGACGTGCAACAGTTTAATCAGATGTGTAATCTTTACGAGAAGCAATTTGCTGTACCGCCAGAGGATGCACCGCGAATAGTTTCAACGGAGACGCCGCCTTTCGCTTCTCCAATGTTGTCGGGTGAAGGCGTCCTGACCTTGAGTTCTTATGCTTCAGATACGCAGAAGTTTCGCCACTTACGGCGTGTGATTGATGATTCTGCCTATGGGCTCTACTTTGCAGAGACGGACAAGGATACACGCCCGTCCAGCATGACGGTACAACTACCGGGAGATGCTGAGATTGATGGTATTGCCATTCAAAATGCGGAAACGGCGCTGACGGTGGAGGTCGCAATTTCAGCAGATAAAACGAATTGGACCGTTGTTGATACGGTTCAACTGGGTGCCGAGGCAACGCTTACGCTTACGCCTGCCAATAAGATTTCCCGTTATGTCCGTCTCCTCCTCCCTAACGTTAACGAGGATTCCATTTCACTCAAATTGCGGAAGATTCAAGTCTTCGGCATGAAACGTTATTAAAGGAAGGAGGTACGTTATGATCGTTCAACAAATTTTAGCTCCTCCTTCAACGCTCCTCCGTAAACTGGCGATTCTTTTTGCCGGAAGCGTTTGTGCTTTTTCTTTGACCGCCGCCACGTATGAAGTTTCAACCGATGCTACGTTACAAGCGGCACTGTCTTCTGCCGCTTCGGGCGATGTCATTCTCCTCGCCACAGGCACGTATGCGCCGCTGTCGGTGACCGATGGACGTACGCTGATTATTCGTGCGGCGGACGGTGCTACTCCAGTTATTGACGGCAAAGGAACTGCGCGTTGCGCGACGCTTGCCGTTACCGGTGTCGAGACGGCGGTATGGCCCGCGGTGGCAAAGGCACAAACCGCGGTTCGCTTGGAAGGTTTAGTTTTGCGGAATGGGTTTGCGCTTTATGGCGGTGGCGCTTATGGCGGAACACTCATTCGTTGCCGTGTGGAAAATTGCCTTGCCCGATATGGTGGCGCTGGTCTTTTTCGCGGACGTGCAGAAAATACGACTTTCTTTGGGAACCATGCCGATGTCAAAGGTGGCGCGGCGGCAGAAAGTCTTTTGTCACATTGTACGATTGAACAAAATAGCGCACTTCATGGTGGCGGTATTGCTTTCGGGTCGGCGAATGAATGTACATTCGTAGCGAACCGTGCTTCTTTTGGTGGTGCAACGTATGAAGCAACGGTCGGAGCCTCCGTTTTGCGCCAGAATCAAGCAGAAGTCTGGGGAAATGCGACTTATGGTGGTTCTGTTTTTTCCTCGTTGTATGAAGCCAATACATCTGCCACAGGAGAGGCGAACAGTGGTGTTGCCACCGTTGCGTTTGCCACCGCCGCCAATGTTACATTGGCAAAGAATAGCGCGAATTATGACCTCGCGGGGACACTCGGCACGTTCGTGGTGAATGCGCTCTATTATGGTAATACTACGCTCAAAGGTATTATCGATCCCGAGTCACGTGCCAAAAGAGTGATGCCCACGCACCATTTTGGCGGAGAACTTTCCTCATTCCTTTTGGATGAGGCAGTTTTTGCAAATGCTGACGCCAACAATTGGCGGATTCTAAAAAGCTCAAAGGCCTTTGATTGTGGCGATGATGCCTTGGGCGGATTAACAATCGTGGAAACGCGTGTTGACGCCGCGCATCATATGCGCCGTCAAGGAGAGAAAATAGATCTCGGAGCCTATGAAGCGCCCACGGGCGATCCTTTCCAAGTGACGGTAACGATTGAGGGCGCCGGCACCGTAACACCGCAATCTCTTCTTGTAACACCGGGAGATGCTACGACTTTTGTGGCGGCGTCTGATGTCACCGCTTCCCGTGCATTTCTTGGGTTCTACGTCAACGGCGAATGCCTTTCTTCAAATTCTTCATGGACGTATGAACCGCAAAAGGGCGATCATATCGTAGCGCGTTTCGACGGACTTTATGTTGATGCAATCGCAGGCGATGACAGGCAGAATGGACTTGCTTCTACGACGGCAAAGAAAACACTGGCGGCGGCATTAGCCCTCGAAAGTCCTGCCTTCCGTGAGACGATTTGTTTAACATCGGGGACTTATGCGCTCGCCACTTCTCCTGCGTCTTCGGTGGAACTCAAAGGGGGAAATACGCCCACAGACACGTCGCTCACACTTTCGGGCGCTCTTTCACTTGCTGATTCGACGTTGATTGGGCTTACGGTGACAGGCGCTCCTGTCCTTACCGGTGGGACATTTCATCGTTGTATTCTGAAAACGCTTTCGGGCTCTGCTACAAATGTGACGTTGACCTCCTCTCTTGTGTGTGCCGATGTCTCGACGTCCTTTGCGGCGAGTACAGCAAACCATGTCACTTTTGTAGGGGCGACGGCTCCTGCTACGCTCATGCAAACAAGCTGTGTCACGCGGCTACCTGCTGACTTTGCAGATTCGACTTATGGCATTCTTCGTGATGGAGATCGCGCCATTGACGCCGGAACGGCACTGCCTGTATTCCTTGACGATCTTGACTTACGTGGAAAGGCGCGTGTCCAGAATGGCCGAATGGATGATGGCGCAACCGAATGCCATTATATCCCTATGGAATTTAACAGAGAAGGACTGGGCACTTTTAAGGTCAATAATAGCGCGATTGAACCGCGGCTCAAAAGGTCTTTTCTTGTCGATACATCGCTTACGCTGACCGCCACCGCTCTCGAGGGAAATTCGGCGCGGACGTTTTTAGGATTTACATTGCCGGACGGAACGCAACGCACTTCATCGCCTACGCCTTGGCAGGTCGGAGCCGCCGGAAAAATGACTGCACGGTTTGCCTCTTTGACCGCAACGGATTCCGCATCCTTAACGCAAGCACTTTCTCGTGCCAAGGCAGAGGAAGTGATTCTTGTGGCTTCTGGCATCTATGGCGGAACGCAAACAATTCCTGACGGTGTGACGATAAGGGGGATCCAAGGGGAAACAATCTTTACGGGAACGATTTCCGGAGGACGGTTAGAATGTGCCGTTCTTCGTGGTGTAACGGCATCCAATATGACACTCAATCGCTGTCTTATCGAGGAAAGTTCCACGCTTACGGAGGTGACTACTTTTAATTCCATTGTGATGGCGGCACAGTTGACAGGCGGACGTGTCGTGAATAGTACGTTGACGGCGGCTACAGTGTCTTCAACGGTAAATTTTGTGAATAGTATTATTCAAGGAACAGCAACGAATGCCTCGTTCACAAATTGCTTACAGATCGCTCCGCAATACGAATCCGGTAGTTATCGACTGGCAGAAGCTGCAACGACTGCCATTAACAAGGGGCAAGCGGTTGAAGCTGTTGGAACGCTTGATTATTATGGTGTCGATCGTGTTCTTGACGGCACGATTGATATTGGCGCCTCTGAATGGCCGGCACCGCCTTATCAAGTGACAATCAGGCGCATGGGTTGGGGGCAGGTCTCGCCATTGGGAACAATCGCTGTTCCGCGCGGTGAGGCGTTTACAGTTGTCGTTGCGCCTGATCCCAAACATCAGCGTACCATTCAGTCGGTCATGCTGGGAGATGTTGCCGTGACCGTTACGAATGGTAGTTATACGTGGATACCTACCGCTAATCAAATTCTGACGGTGACGTTTGAAGGACTTTCAGTCAATACGGGAGGCGCTGCGCTTCAAGCAGCGATTGATGAAGCGCAATCGGGCGAAACGATTACGGTTGCTCCCGGCACGTACGACTCAATTGTAACGGACAATAAAGTGCTTACGATTCGCGCAACGTCCGCTGATCCTTCCAAAACCATTATTGACGGAAAAGATTCCAAACGTGCCGCTACGCTTGGACTGCGCGGAGAAACGGCAACGGAGCTGATTGGCTTCACCTTGTGTAATGGTGTTGCGAATGAAGGCGGCGGTGCTTTTGGCGGTACGCTTCGTCAATGTATCGTGCGAAATAATCGTGTGACCTACAACGGTCTTGGCGCCGGTTTTTCAGGAGGTCGGGCGTTTAACTGTTTGTTGATTCGCAACGGTTCGTCCACGGTGGCACGTTCGTCGGGCGGTGGTGCGGCGTTCGCCGAACTCATCAACTGTACGATCGCCGATAACCTCGCTGAAAAAGGCGGTGGTATTTACGAATGTACGGTTTGCAACAGCATCATTGCAAGGAATACTGATCTTGCGGGAGGCGCTTCTGATTGGTATGGCGAGAATGTGCCCGATCCAGATAATTGCTGTACGCCGACAGCGACAGGCTCGGGTGGAATTACGGCAGATCCTTGTTTTGTTTCTGCTGAAAGAGGCGATTATCGTTTGCGTGAAGGTTCGCCATGTATTGACAGTGGCAGTGCCGCGTGCGACTCGGGTGATAAAGATCTCATGGGACGGCGGCGCGTTTACGGTTCTCGAGTGGATATGGGTGCAATCGAATGGGACAATCCGCCTTACATTCTTACCGTGACGATGCGCGGATTCGGTTTGGGGACAATCAATGGTACGCCTGTATCCTATGGAACGGCGTTGACACTCGAAGTCCCCCGAGGAGTTCCTGTCGCTCTCGTGAGTACGTCCGATACAAGCTGCCCGCGTCCGCCGATTGGTTTTGATTTGAACGGTCAACGAACTTCGGGTGACACTCTTTCGTGGGTTCCTATTTCTTCCGATACCATTCATGCAACGGTAGTTTTTGTCTTTGGCGATCTCTTTGTTGGCGGTGCGACCGCTACACATGATACGTTGCCACTTGCCCTTGCTTCTGTAAAGGAGGGTGAGACAATTCATCTGTCGGCAGGTACGATTGCCGGCGATTTTACAATTCCTCCGCGTGTTTCAATCCTTGCGTCTGGAGCAGTCGGTGACACCGTCCTCACCGGAACAATTACATTAGCGGAAGGGGCACGGTTGGAAGGGCTCACCGTTTGTGGCGGTACCGGTGTTACGGGGGCTGGCGGCGAACTGCTCCGTTGCGTTGTTCGTGAAACAACAGGTGCCGCTGCCGTTTCGGGTGCAACGCTTAAAAACTGTTTTATCTTCAAGAATCGCGGCGATGGTTTACGAAATGGCACGGCGTATCTTTCGACGATTGTGGAGAATGGCGGCACCGGATTCGCAGGAACCACGGTCGCCCATAGTTCTGTCGCATGGGGAAATGGACGAGATGCGGATGCGACGGTGACGGCAACTTATTCCTGTGCCTCTGTACCTCTTTCGGGTTCACACAATGTTATTCCGGAGGACGGTAACATTGCCTTTGCGCTGCCTGTTCCCTCCGGAGAAGATTACACACCCACCAAATATTCTGTTTGTACGAATGCCGGTGAACCGTCGCCTTCATGGTTGACGTGGACAATCGATCTCGCCGGTCGTTCACGGAAAGGTTTAACGCGTGTTGATATTGGCGCCTTTGAATTTCTATCGATGATCGTGCCTAAACCGTATGCCGTCTCCGATCTTGCCATTCACTATAAATTTGATTCCGCGGATACGCTGGGACGTAATTCCGGCAACTTAACGTCGGTGACCACCGCTGTTGGTTCTGCGGCATCATGGGTCGAAATGGAACGTTCCAATCGCTTGCGAGGGGGTGCATTCCTTGGAAAGAACGGTCATACGGCAGCGGTTGATGCGCGGCTCGTTGCAAATATTCCGTCCTCTTCGCTTGATTTCAGCCCTCTTGCAACGACGATTTCTTATTACGGGACGATCGGTTCTCATCAAGGGAATCAAGCGGTCGGGACTCCGCTTTTGACCTTACAATTTACGAATGGGTTCGGAACAATTCGTAATATTGAACTTACGCCTCGTTTCTTAACGGCATTACAACTCATTGAATATAACAATGCGACAGTTCCAGCTGTGACGAGCGAAATGCTGAAGAGTTCTTTTTATACGAAGGCGGATATTGTTAATAACTCCGAGACGCAAATGGTTCATCTTGCCTTGACGCGGATGGAGTCTCGCTGGGCGCTCTATGTTAATGGCGATCCTTTGGCAACGGTGAAAGTCGAATTAGGGTCTTATCAATTGACTTCCATTGTTCTCGGCGGAACGAGTTATGCGGTTGGTTCTGCGCAAGTTCAAACCGATTGTCGAATTGAAGATTTCCGTCTCTATTCTCGTGCAATGGAGGCAGAAGAAATCTTAGCCCTTTACAACGATGTGACGGTAAAAGACTTTTCTCCCACGGAACCGGTTGTCGGATCGGATTGGACATGGTTTGGCTCTGAACAGAATATGGATGGTACGTGGGCGTCTTCAAATGGCACATGGATGTGTGGGAATTTCGGTGCGCCCACTCCATTGCCTGCCGGAACGGATGCGCTCTTCTTGGATCGCCCCTTCTTCTCTTCTGCAAAGGTTTCACTGACTGAAGATGTTCGGGTGGGGGCGGTGGCATTCCGTACCGCTGCGGTTGCTTATACGTTACAGGGTATCGGAACGTTGCGTGCGACAGGAGGCTTGACCGCATCGGGGCTTGCAGAAAAAACGCTTCTTTGCCCTACCGAAATCACAGGGCGAACGGTCATTGAATCGGGAAGCCTTTGTTTTGGAGCTTCCTCTCATCGCCTTGCCGGAGGCGTGAGTGTGGGCGCGAATGCTGTACGTTTTGAGACCGGTGCGCAAGCGGATTTGAAAGGTGGACTGTTGTCGCTTAGTGCGGGTGGGCAGCTGTCTGCTACACGTGGCGCGTCTTTGAAAAATACGCATCTCTTTGCAACCGACGGAAAGGCAACGTTCTCGGGTGCGTCGCTCTCGGGGAACTCTTCAGACCTTTATCGAGGGCAATCGCTTGTCATGGGTGAAAATTCAGCATTGACGCTTTCGGATACGTTGAATCTCTACGATGTCTCCACGGTCACACTGGGTACTGGAACATATGAGACTGATTTCCTCTCAATTCATAGGCGTGGAACGCTCATCATCAATGACGGAGCAGCGCTCATGGTGGCGACGCGGTTACAGTTGAACGCATCGCAGTCTCCGTCTCAGAGTAAAGTTATTCAAAATGGCGGTACCGTCACACTCAAAGGTTCAGGAACAGGCAAGAATGCTCCTTTACACATTGGGCATTGGAACAGTGGTGTTGCGGCATCCTATACACTCAAGGGTGGCGAACTGAATGTACCCAATAGTGCCGTTTGCATTGGACAGGATGGTTCTGGCAATCTTTTCCTGCACGGCGGTATCGCTAATCTCAAGGGGCTTACAACCAGTAAGTCGGAGAACTATGCTGAATTGAAAACAGCCGCCACGCTCAATCTTGTGAATGCTCCCGGGTTTTTACATTTATGTGGCGGTACATTGGTGCCACAATCGGCATGGGGAACGATTCCTTCTTCTATCACGCTCGTTGAGGGGCTGTCTACGTTGGACCTTTCGGCAGGATTCGATCAGGCGATTAGAAATATTTCCCTGACCGGTGCTGGCGGGCTTGTGCTTCGAGGAAAAGAACGTGCGCTCACGGTGAATGCTCCTCAGGCGTATGCCGGCGAGACCTGCGTGCGTGAAGGTGTAACGCTTCTTTTACAAGCGAAAACAGGAGTGCCGAATGAATCGGGATCGTTCGCCGGCGATTTGACGATTGAACCGCTCGCTTCTCTTAAGGCGTACGTAGAGGATGCAACAGGTGCGTTTAATGTTCCGTCCGCACTTCCTATCGCTACAGGGAAAAAACTGACGCTTTCGCCGACGGCAACGGTGATCGGGAATCTCACGCTCGCGGCAAATACGACGTTGGTACTGTCCGCACCCGGCGTCATACTCACGGGAGCCTTGACTTTCAACGGCGGAGCTCTTGAATTAAAGACGTTGACGGCGGAAGCCAATACGCGCACGTTTCTTTTAACGGCAACGGGAGGTATTACGGGAGCACTTCCGACGGTGAGAACGTCCTTGCCCGGAGTTACGCTTACGCTGACACGAGAGGGGAACAGTCTTTATGTGACGTCCAACGTTTCGACCGTGTCTCGTTTGTTGACGCGAACACTTTCATCGTCTGCCGCCACATGGGATATGACGACATCGGAGTGGAATATTGAAGGAAGCCCGGCCAAAACGGCGTTCCGTAGAGGAGATCGTGTCACCGTTTCCGTTCCTGTTTCCACGACGTTGACGATGGCATCCGATCAAATAATAGCAGCGGTTATGACGTTTGAGATTGCTCAAGGGGCGACATTGACGTTGATTCCTCCTTCGGGGACGTGGACAACTACTAAAACGCACAAGCGTGGGCTCGGAACCTTACGTATTCAAGGCGCTGCCAAAACGCAACAGCCTTCGACGTTGACAATCGAAGCTGGAATTGTCGCAATGGCGCCAGAGCGTGACTTCCCATGGAGCAACGTCGAAATTGGGAAGGAGGCAGAACTTCACCTTTCGTCTTGTAACATTACGAACTACTTCTTACGAACCGTAACGGGAGAAGGGACGCTTCAATCGGAGGCTTCGTTAACTTCTGATCGGTATTCTTTGCAAGGCTTTACCGGAACGCTCAAGATTGTTAAATCCGCAACCGTTTCTTCTACTCCTGCGCCGACGATGAAGGTCGTGGTTGCGCCGTATCAGACGCTCACACTCACGGGAAAATGGGCGCTTCAATCCGTGTTACTTGAGGACGGTGCCGCTCTTTCGCTTACCGCCAATTCAGTGATCAGAAGTAGGCTTCAGGGAATGGCAGAGGCAACAGTTACGCTTCTTGGCGATAGTCAATGGGAAGGCGATTGCACGGTTGACGGCACCTTTCATTTCAGCGGTGCTTCCGCTTCCGTTTATACAGGTGCATTATCGGCACGCACAGTCGAAATAATGGGCGCGTCACAGCCAACGTTGAATGGAAGCTTGACGTGTGACACGCTCGTGCTCAATTCCGCTGTCAATGCCGGAATCTCCGGGAGGGTGAATGTGGGAACGATTTCCGCAGATCCCACGGATTCGTCAATCCGATTGCGTTTGACTGCTGCGAACGTTAACCTGCGAACGTCATTGGACGGAACGATGTTACAGATTGGCGCCGATGTCGTGTTCACGCTTCCTGAAAAGGTGACGCTCACGCTTCCGGCGTCTGCTCGCTTGATTGGCTGTACAAAGCGTGGATTAGGTGCGGTTGTTTTCCAAGGAGAAAAAGCCGAAAATGGCATTTACGATATTGCGCAAGGCACCGTGACGGTTTCGGAGCGCTCTCCTTTTGGCGCGGCAGAGGTTCGTCTCGATCAAGTAACGTTAGTAACGACACAGGACTTGCATGCGGAGTCTTTAATCTTGGGCGCGTATACGACCGTTCAACTGCCTTTTGGAAAAGCATTGTACGTCGCTTCTTCGGCACAAGTGGGAACATCGGTTGGGTTTGAATTAGACGCGACGGGGATAAGCGAATTTCCAGCAGAACTCACGTTGCTTTCGTCTGCGGTGGATCTTCAAGTTGCGGCGTTGCCCTCTTTGCGCGTCCATGTAACTCACCTGCCCGAAGGTGTAACGGTACACGGAACGTTTGTACTTGTCGGGAATGAGTTGCGCGTACGCATCTCGAAAGCTTCTGTGCTTACATGGAACCTCATGCACGAGACAGGTACATGGACGACCGCATCCACATCGAAACCGTGGCTTCTATCGGGGATCGCTACGGCGTTTACAAATGGAATGGGAACCGTGTTCGCCTCCTCAGATAACAAGCGCCGGACAATTTCGATTTCGGGCAATGTCGCCCCCTCGTCGTTGATATTGAATGGCGGAACATGGACGTTTTCGGGCGAGGGACAGCTTCTTGGCGCTCCTGCACTTCGGCAAAGGGCAGGGAATGTGCAGTGGAACGTTCTTATCCCGGCAGAGAGTGTCTATGAACTGGCGTTGGGCGCTTGTGCGACCATTGCGAATACAGTACAGCCTTCGTTGGGAACGCTCATGGGCGCAGGGACGTTGGCACTGTCGAACAGCGCATTGACCCTCACGCGTGATGAACGGGCATTTGAGGGCGAAATCTTAATTCCTTCCGCTTCGCGTTTGACCGTGTCTCATACCATGGCGGTTGAAGCCGCGACGGTGAACCTTACCGGCGGAACGCTGGCACTCGTAAAGCCGGCGGCGTGTAAACAGTTGAAGGTCTCGACCGCAAGTACAGTTGAACTCGTTGCCGGTATGACGTTGGACGTGACTTCGGCGGTTGCCGTATCTGCTCCTCTGACGTTAAGACCGTCACTGCCTTCAACGGACTGCGGAATATACGCTGATTCGATTCCCCGCCGGACAATCGTTGGATGCGACGAACTTTCTGCTCATGGCTCCGACACTTCCTGCCGATCGTGTCGCGGCGTTGGAGCTTCGCGAGAACGTCTTAACCTTGTGCATCGCACCAGATGAATTGGCATGGTCCAATCCTGCTGGCGGGAAGTGGTCCAGTGCATCGTGGGTCTACCGTGGTACGCGTCTTCCTGCCCGCTATGCTGATCGAAAAATTATGCACTTGCCCGCGTTGGCAACGGAGGCGCTTGTCACGTTGGATTTAGAGGGAGCAACGATTGCGCCCGCTCAAATCATTGTACCGGCGGGCGCTCGCTATCAACTAATCAATGGGACGGTTGCGCCTTCTGTTGTGCTTTCAATTGAGGGAACGCTTCTCATTGGAGACAAAACGCGTTTGGATTTAACAACGGCAGCAATTCCGAGCGGTTCCGGTACGATTCTTGCGACTGCGGGCGGACATGTTTCGATTGATGCTACACGGTGGTTTGAGAGTGTGGGCTACAAGAGTGGTGAGGGGATTCACTTCGCTACCGAAACCGGAGGTAAAATGGATCTCCATGTCGCAACAGCGGTGCGTTCACCCGTGATGACACGTGCGCCAGCGGGCGGAGGTTCACTCAGAAAGACGGGTGGAGGAACGCTCGTCATCACTTCTTCGGCACTTCAAGCGGCAACGATTGAAATACAGGAAGGTACCATTGTCCCCGAATGTTCGCCTGCGATTTATGCACGGTACATTAAATTAGAGTTCCGTAAACGATTTGCTCCGACTCGAAATAATGCCCAGTCTGGACTTTCAGATTTCGCACTGATGCATCAGGGGACGATGATTGATTGGCCTGCAGAACGTCGTATCCTCTATTTCAAAAGTGGAAGTCAGGCAATGTTGTCTCGGAAGATTGAAAATGTGAGTGAGTCTTTTACTCAAGAGCACGAAGCGAAACTCCTTGACCATAATCCTGCTACTGATGTTCTTTACATTGAGAGGGAAGCGACTTATGGAAGCTCCAATCCACGTGCTTATATGGTTATTGATGCGAGGCGGAAAGTGTCATTCTCCGGCTACAACGTGGGACTTCCGAGTAATCTCTCGGCAGGATTTTATGCATGGAGCGTTGCCGTCTCTAATGATCTTAGCCAATGGGCACCGCCACGCGTGTGGGATACGAACGAAGGAATGGACAGGGGAATTTGGACCACAGTGGATACGCAAGAGTATTCATCAAATGCAGAAATGAAAAGCCCTAGTTCGTGGTTTGTTTCAAAAGGGATCACGTGCAAAACTCCGGCGCTTGAAGCTACGGCGATTGACAACGTAATCACAATTGCCGCTGGGACTCAACTTGATCTGACGAAAACTGTCGGTTCGGATGGTCGCGCTATGGAGGTTATTCTGAACAGGATTTCTGGAGAAGGAACGCTCGCTCTCGGCGATGGGCAGTCGGTTATTGTTTCCGATATTTCGATTGGGAAACTCTGCCTCTCGGGGCTAACCGCTGTCACCTTCAGCCAAGGAACGGCGGCGTGTACAGCGCTTGAATTAACAGAGGAGGCGACAGAGGCTCTGCTGTCCACGTTACCGCTCCGCACCGAACTCGTGCGTGGCTATACCGGTACGCTTCCGCGGTTCGATTCAACGCGCCTCCCTGCAACAAAATGGGCGTTGGAGTTGAACGGTGGAACACTTACGCTCGTACGCAAACCGATGACCTTTGTGTGGGGTGGCGGAGAAAGCGGAATGCAAAATCCTTCCGTGGCGAAATGGAAACTGGAGGGGAAAACTTCACCCATTTATCTCCCGACATCAATGGATACCGTTCGTGTCGAAACGGCGGCCGTTTGCGAAATGGCAGGGACGATTCCGGGCGCAAGACTGGAGAAAACCGGTACGGGAACGCTTCGCCTATGGGGTACAATGCCGTCCCACGTAGAGGTGAAAACGGGGACGTTTATTCCTGCGACTTCGCCACAGGCACGTTATGTAAAATGGATTCTTCGTAAGCGGATGAGTCCTAGCGATACATCACTTTCCGATGCCGATGGTGTCGCGCTTAGTATTGTCGCTTTTTATACCAACGCGGTGCGTATCCCTACGGCGGAGATTACTTTTACTGCCAGTCATGCAACCACAGGAGCTGAAGGAATTGGACAGATTAACGATACGAATACGCATACTAAATGGTTTTATGGAAATTGTCCCATTTTCCCCGCGTATGGAACGGTGTGGATTCAAGCGGATCTTGGACGTGTGCGTTCGATTGATCGCTATGCCTTTGGTTCAACAGATCGGTGTGCGCGTAATCCACAGGCATGGGATATGCTCATCGCTCAAACGCCTGACGGTCCTTGGATTTTATGGGATCAGCAAGATTTGACCGTTGCGGAAGCAACCGAAGGTGGAAATTTCAAATTCCCGATGACTTACACCCCCGCGCCTTTGGCACTGGAATCGATTACAGGGACAGGAACGCTTGCGCTTAATGCCACTGCCGTGATGCTCAAGGGAGAGATTTCGGTTAGAACCTTGCGGCTTGATGGAGCCTTTTCTACAACTGCATTCTCAGGCGCAAAACGCGTTTCGTGTTCAACACTCGAGCTCTCTCCCGAACGCGCCTCCCACGTGCTCGGTGCGGTTGATGAAGCCGGAATGGATCTCGTTACAGGTTATACGGGAAATTCGTGTCCTGCAACGGTTGGCTTGCCGAATGGACGAATGGTTTCATTGACTGCGAACACACTTCATTTAGAAGGCGCCGTGATTACACTTCCACAACCGGGAAATGGGGAGCCTGCCTATTCGCCAAGAGCACAAGAGAAACTTCGTGCGGCAGCCCAATCGGTAGCGAAAAGTGCCATTCCATCGGTGACCGTTCACGTGATGCAGGAGGGGGAAATAATTGAAACCACGACTTCCGTGGAACGAGTGAACGATGTCCTCGGCTGTTTCGACCATGTTTTGGACATAGACTCCACAACAGGAGCGGTTACCATTGTTTACGATTATGCGGTTACCTCGTTGGAACTTTTAAGTGCAGGAACGGTGCGTGTCCACGTTGCAGTTTCCAATCCGACCAAGAGCGCCACCTTTGCGGCTGGTGTGATTTTTACTCTGCGTACGACCACACTCTCCGGTACAACGACGGAACAGATGATTACGCCTTCGGCAACGGCTACAATGACAGGCATGGAGAATCAAGCGATCCTTCTTTTCGAAAACCTCACCCCCGAAGGACTTCTCTTTACCATCACCGTCCAAACCGCCGCTAATCCTTAGCGCTTTCTCAATAACACAAAGAAGGGGTCGTAAACATACGTTACGACCCCTTAAATGGTGGAGGTGGGGGGAGTTGAACCCCCGTCCAGAACAGCTTTGCAACAACTTCTACGTGCGTATCCGATTGATTGTCTCGAACTGGGCAGGCCAATCGGCAGGCTTATCCCAGCGCTTACCCTCATGATAGTACAAAAACGCATCCCCGAAGGTTCGGTTTGCGGTAGGACCTGCTAGTCCACGCTTCCACGCTCAGCAGATGTCGGCGTTTCTGCGATGCGCCTAATTACTTAGGCTGCATAGGCGAAGTTATCGTTCGCTGTTAGTGTTTTGACCGATGTTTTACGGGGCCAACGATCATCCCCGGCACGCAACTGAAGCTCCGTCATGCCCTGTCGAGACCTGAACACCCCCATTGCGTCTTTAATGTATCACAGTGTGGCTTGATTCACAAGAATAGGCGGACAAAAGGGAGGCTTTGTTTTTCTCGGGAGTGAGGTTGAGAGTTTCGTCTCTGACATTCCGATTTCAAATAGACGCTTTTATTTCTTTCTACACTTATGCAGGAATTAGAGAAGGATAAGAGGGCGCTTATGGGCGCGGCGGAGGACTTTCCTGTTTTACGGCGAGGAACAGTCCGAGGCGGTGCCGCTGAGTCATTCATTTCTCGTGCTTTAGTCATAGTCTCAACAAATTTCAAGAGATAT
>JAVVWU010000024.1:0-23578 GCA_036651955.1 Kiritimatiellia bacterium | reverse complement strand
CAACGATTGGACTGGGAAACTTTACGCTGAAGAAGAGCGGCGAAGGAGCATTGAACTTGAGCCATACGACCGTCGTCAAGGGGGCGTTGGAAGTTGCAGCGGGAAGTATTGCCTGTACGAGTGTGACGTTGGGTGCGGCGAACTCTGAGGTCATGCTTAAAATGAGTGGAGAAGGGACGTTTACCTCTACGAATGCATTAACGTTGGGAGGGGAAACGGTTTTCGTGAGTGAAAAAAGTGGCGGCAGTACGATTGCCTGTGCCATTACGAATCCGCAACGGTTGGCAAAGAGAGGAAGCCAAGATTTAACGCTCTCCGGCTCTATTTCAGGTGATGGAAAGTTGGACGTTGTCGCCGGCAAGCTTATCTTGACTGCGGCGAATGAGCGCCCCAGTTATGGGATAGTGAATGGAACAACGACGATTGCCACTGGCGCGACGCTTGATTTGTCGACTCCGGGTGCGAAATTATGTACGGCGTGGAATTCCAGTCCGATGACGGTGAATGGAACATTAATCGTTCATACGTTCGGATATAACGGCTCTTTGGGCACGTTGAGTACCGACACTCCGGCGATGTTTACTGTTAATGGTGGAACCGTTGAAATTAGAAGTTCGGACGCTAACAATGGGAATCGCAGAGTGGCTATTGGTGCAAGCGGAGGAACCTTCTTTATTCCTACTGGCGTCACTACGACTATCAGCGAGAGCATTGTCAACAATGGCGGATTCACTAAGGCAGGTGAAGGGGCGCTCACGCTTTCAGGTGTGATGTCGGCGAATGGACCGTTGACGGTTTCAGCTGGACGTTTGAAGATTGCGACCGTTGTGGATAGTAATCGAAAGACTGCAACGGCAGATACGACGATTGCCGCCGGTGCGACATTGGAACTTCCCGCATATACAGGTACGACGGGCGATAGGGGGCTGTACGGCGGTTGGCAGGATGCGGCTAACTCTCCCACGGTTACTGTGCGCGGGACGTTAATTGTTCAAGATTTAACGTGGGGAAAATCGTTAGGTGGGCTTGGAAATGAAGGAGAATATTTTCAACTGGACGGAGGCACGGTTGAAATTCAAAACAATAGTCCAGAGACGAAACGTCCCATTAAAGTTCTACCGAATGGTGGGACGATTACAGTCGCAGCAGGAAAAACGTATACACAACGGGCTCAACGCGTGATTGCTAATGGTCCTGTTACTTTTTCCGGTGCGGGGAACGTGGTGTTTCACGCCGACTGTACAATTGCCGGCACCGGCGCTTTGACACTGGCAGGGACAGGAACGTATAGCTTTAATAAAACGTGTTCAAATCCCATTACAGTCGGTGCGGGGGCGACGATTAAAGGGACGGCGAATTTGAGCGGCGCGGTCACGTTTAACGACGGTGCCAAGATTGACGCTTCGACGAATGAGCTTCGTCTTACGAATATAGCGGCGCCAACGATTAAAGGTACGGTCACGGTGACACCGAAAGCGAGTGCGAACACGAATGACTATATCGTCACGTGTGGCGGTACGCCTGATGCGGCAACGGCACAGAAGCTGCTGGTTGCCGGTTGGGGAGTTAAGCCAGTGCCCTCTACGACGAAAGGTTATGCCCTTGGAGTTGCAGCTTCTTCAATTCCTGTGCCGGCTACGGGTGGTACGTACACCGATGAGGCAAAGCAAGCGTTGGCAGTGATTGCGGCGGCGAACGGCGCAACGTCGGTCACTTCCGTGACGGCAAAAACGGCGACAGGCAGAGAGGGCGGAGTTTCATTGACGGCAGGACAGGCGAGTGACGCGCTCGGATGTTTCTCAAATATCGCTACAGTAACGGGTAATACGATTGCGATTACTTACGACTTCGGTATCAGTGCGCTTGCCCCGAACGGTGACGGATTGCGCGTGACGGCGGCGGTGCAAGGCGCTACGCCGGGGAGCGGTACGGCGGCGACGTTCGCTCAAGGCGTGGTTGCTCAACTGTATGCCGATAGCGGCTTAATTGCAACGACGGCGCCTGCGACGGGGACAGAACCGGAGCTGCTCTTTGACCTTACCTCCACGCAAAAGGAGAGCGTTCTCAACAAGGTACTGACGGTGAAGGCGACAAAGCCGGCGCCTTAAGTTATGCCGTATTAAGAGCCGCGGTGCGCCGCGGCTCTTTTTTGCCTCCGCGCTTCCGCTTGCCTTGTGGCGGTCGCGGAAGATTCGTAAGATTTTGCTTGCAGCTGCACGGTGTGTATGCTATTCTCGTACGACTTTCCTTTTGAAGGGAAGGTTCAGCGTCAGATCTTTGACATCTCGTCCGGTAGGGCGTATAAAGAGGACTCAATGGCCATAGGCTTGGAACAGATTCGGAATATTGGTATCGTTGCCCACATTGATGCGGGCAAGACGACCACGACCGAACGTATCCTCTTTTATGCTGGCACCACGCATCGTCTCGGAAATGTAGACGAGGGCACCACGGTGACGGATTGGATGGTGCAAGAACGCGAACGCGGTATTACAATTACTTCGGCTGCGATTACTTGTGCTTGGCGCGATATTCAAATCAATCTTATTGATACTCCCGGTCATGTCGACTTCACGATTGAAGTCGAAAGAGCGCTCCGTGTCCTTGATGGTGCGGTGGGCGTTTTTTGTGCCGTGGGCGGTGTCCAATCGCAATCTGAAACGGTGTGGCGTCAGGCAAACCGTTATCATGTGGCGCGTATCGCTTTCGTGAATAAGATGGATCGTATGGGGGCGAATTTTGCCCGTACGGTTTCGGAAATGCGCGAGAAGCTGAATGCCAATGCGGTTCCTGCAATGTTGCCGGTGGGAGCGGCGGAAACGTATGCGGGCGAAATCGATCTGTTATCAATGTCTTTCCGTCGCTATGAAGATGAAGAGGGAAAGACGTTCGTCGATGAAGCGATTCCTTCGGAGATGAAGGAGCAGGCGCAGGCGGCGCGTGAAGCACTGTTGGAAGCGCTGGCGGAAGCGGACGAGACGTTTATGGATGCTTATCTTGAGAATCCCGATCAAGCGGCGGCATCGGTGAAGGTGGCGATTCGCCGTGCGGTGATTGCGCAAACGTTGGTTCCGGTCTTTTGCGGTTCGTCTCTGAAGAATAAAGGTGTGCAGGCACTCTTGGATGCGGTGGTGGATTTTCTGCCGGCACCTTCGGAGCGTCAGGCGCCAGTGGGGACAAATGTAAAGACGGAAGCGGCGGTTGAGATTGAAATGGCGCCGGAAGCTCCGCTGTCGGCATTGGTCTTTAAGATTGCGACCGATCCTTATGTGGGGAGACTTTTCTTTGTGCGTGTCTATGGTGGCACGTTGAAGAAAGGGCAGAACGTTTTCAATCCGCGTGTTCATGCGCGTGAACGGGTAATGAAGTTGCTCCGCGTGAAGTCGGACGATGACGAAGAAGTCGAATTTTTGAGCGCAGGCGATATCGGCGCGATTGTCGGCTTGAAGCAGGCGACAACCGGTGATACGCTGTGTGCGGAGAATGCACCGGTTGCTTTGATGGGAATTACGGCGCCGGATCCGGTGATGTTTATGGCGATTGAGCCCAAATCGACGGCGGAGAAAGATCGTTTGGGGCAAGCTTTGGCGCAATTGGCGGCAGAAGATCCGACGTGTCAAGTGCGTATGGATGAAGATTCCGGCCAAATGATTTTATGTGGGATGGGTGAGCTCCACTTGGAAATTTTAGTGGATCGCCTGAAAAGAGAATTTAAGGTGGTAGCGAATACGGGCAAGCCGATGGTCTCTTATTATGAGACGGTCTCGTCGACTGCCCAGCAGACGTATACGTTTGATCGTGAGATTGCAGGGAAGCGGCACTTTGTGACGTTGACGCTGGAAGTCTCTCCGACAGAGCGTGGGAAAGGGCGTCAGGCGTCAATTGCGAAGAGTGCGATTAAACGCTTGCCGCGCCCTGAGTATTCTGCTATCATAACGGACGCTTTATTTGACGCAATAGCAACAGGCGTGCTCGCACGGTACCCGATGACGGATGTACGAGCCGAAGTGGTTGATTGCGCCATAATGGACGAGGAAATGGCTTCAGACGTTGCTTTTCGAAGCGCGGCAGTAATGGGATTCCGCGAGGCGGCGAAAGCTGCTCAGCTGGAATTACTGGAGCCAATCATGTCTCTCGACATCGTGACGCCGCCTGAATATGTGGGCGATATCATGGGAGACATCAACGGCCGTCGCGGCCAAGTGTGCGATATGGAAATGAAGGGCGACCTTCAAGAAGTGCGTGCACGTGTGCCTTTGGCGGAATTGTTTGGGTATGCTACGGCGATCCGTTCGCTTTCTCGCGGACGAGCCAGCTACACGATGGAAACTGGCGCGTTTGCGGTAGTCCCCCGAACAATTAAAGAAGAACTACTCAACAGGTAAGTGAGAATGCAAAGTCAGCGCATACGCATTCGTTTGCAAGCGTACGACCACAAGGTCCTCGACCAGGCCGTAGGTGCTATCCTTGATACGGCTCGAAGCACGGGTGCCCAAATTGTGGGCCCCATCCCGCTCCCGACCCGCGTCGAGCGTTTCACTGTGAATCGCTCCCCGCACGTGGACAAGAAGTCCATGGACCAGTTCGAGATGCGCACGCACAAGCGTCTGCTGGACATCGTGGGCCCGACGGCAAAAACTGTCGACGAGCTCAAGAAATTGAACCTGCCTGCCGGCGTGGACATTACCATTCGTATCTAAGGACGGTGACCCAATGGAAGGTTTGATTGGCAAAAAAATCGGAATGACCCAGATCTGGACAGATGAGGGTCGTTGTTTACCGGTAACGGTGGTCGAACTCGGCCCCTGTCCGGTCGTTCAAGTCAAGACGATGGCAACGGATGGCTATAGCGCCGTTCAAATCGGTTTTGAAGAACAGAAGGCGCAACGCCTCACCAAGGCAGAGCGTACACGCTTCGAAAAGGCAGCAGTGCCCACACAGAAGTTTCTCGCTGAATTCGCTCCCGACACGGAGGATGAGGTGAAGGTTGGCGACACGCTGACCGCTACCGCATTTGAAGGCGTGGCGTTTGTCGATGTTCAGGCAACCACTAAAGGCCGTGGCTTCTCCGGTGTGGTGCGTCGTTTCCGTTTCCGCGGTGGTCCTCACGGGCATGGCGGTCACTCGAAGCGTCGTCCCGGCGGTATCGCAGCGCGCGATCTTCCCGGTTGGGTTGATAAGGGCAAGAAGATGCCAGGTCACATGGGCTGCGTGGTTCGCACCACTCAGAACGTGTCCGTGGCAAAACTGATGGCGTCAGAGAATATCATTCTTCTGCACGGCGCAGTTCCGGGCCCGAACGGTGGCATTGTTCGCGTGACGAAAGCTCTTAAGAAGGCGTCCAAATAATGAGCACGATCAAAGTTTATGACAAGACCGGTGCCACAACGGGCGATAAGACCGTTGACGAAGCGCAGCTCGTCCTTGACCGGGGCGAACAGGCTGTGAAGGACACCGTCGTCGCAATTCTCAACGGTTATCGTGCCGGTACTGCTAAGACGAAGAATAAATCTGAAGTCTCGGGCACCGGTAAGAAGCCTTGGAAGCAAAAAGGCACTGGCCGTGCCTCCTTCGGTACCTCCCGCAACCCTGTGTGGCGTGGTGGTGGCGTGGCGTTCGGCCCTGTCCCTCGCGACTTCTCCCAAAAGGTGAACAAGAAAGTTCTGACGCTTGCTTTTGCACGCGCCCTCAGTGACAAAATCGCTGATGGTGAGCTCGCGCTCGTCGACAGCCTCGTCTTTGACGAACCTAAGACCAAGCAAGCCGCTGCCATGCTCAAGACGATGGGCATCGAGCGTAGCTGTTTGATCGTGGTGGCTGATGATCCGACCGCAGGTGATGCGAACGACAACTTCTTCCTCGCTGCGGGCAACTTGCCCAACGTGGGCGTTTGCTCAGTAGGTGAAGCCGACGTTTATATGCTCTGCCGCTTCAAGAACATTGTGGTCACCGCCCAGGCTTTCGAGGCTCTCTCGGAGCGTTTGGCGCGCGTCACCGGAAAGGCGGACCAGTAAATGCAGACTATTATCCGCAAGGTCTCCGTGACCGAAAAGGGAACCCTTCTCGGCGCGAAGAACCAGTATATGCTCGAAGTCGCCCCCTCGGCGACGAAGCCCGAGATCCGCACGGCTGTTGAAGCGCAGTTCGGCGTTCATGTCACTGACGTGAATACCAGCAACTATCGCAGCCGCACGGTGCCCACCCGCACCCGTCGTACGACCTCGACCCAAGCCTGGAAGCGTGCTATTGTCACGCTCAAGGATGGCGAGCGCATCGAAATCGTCTAAGGCCAGAGGTAATACATGGCACTCAAAAGTTACAAACCCCGCAGTTGCGGCATGCGTTTCCGCGTGTCACAGGTTCGCACGCACCTCTCGAAAGAGAAGCCCGTCGCGCATCTGACGATCGCGAAAAACGGCAACGCCGGACGCAACAATCAGGGCCGCATCACTGTCCGTCATCGTGGCGGCGGCGTGCGTCGTCGTTTCCGTATCGTGGACTTCTTGCGTGACAAGGTGGGCATTCCTGCCAAGGTCGCTGCAATTTGTTACGATCCGAACCGTACGGCCAATTTGGCCCTCCTGAACTACGCAGATGGCGAAAAGCGTTACATCCTAGCTCCTGAAGGGCTGGCTGTAGGTGCGACCGTTGTCTCGGGTCCAGATGCCGAGCCCATCGTGGGCAACGCTCTCCCGCTTGAAAAGATTCCGTTGAGCATGGAGATTCATAACATCGAGTTGGTCGCCGGCAAAGGTGCTCAGATGGCGCGTTCCGCAGGAACAAGCTGTACGCTGATGGCCCGTGCCAATGGCGTCGCAACACTTCGGATGCCCTCAGGAGAAATCCGGTTGGTCTCCAGTGCTTGTTTGGCAACCATCGGTGTCGTCGGTGAAGGGGACTGGTCGGGCGTGAAGCTCGGCAAAGCCGGTCGCAAACGTCTGATGGGCATCCGCCCAACGGTCCGTGGCGTGGCAATGAACCCTGTTGACCATCCGATGGGTGGCGGCGAAGGCCGTACCTCCGGTGGCAGTCATCCGCGTTCGCCTTGGGGCAAGCTCGCCAAGGGCGGCAAGACGCGTAATCGCCGCAAGAATAGCAATCGCTTTATTGTCAAGCGGAGAAAGTAATCCATGGCACGTTCAGTAAAAAAAGGCCCTTACGTTGAGGCTTCGCTCCTTGAAAAAGTAGAGAAGATGAACGCTTCGGGTAAAAAATTGCCGATTAAGACGTGGTCGCGTCGTTCGATGGTGCTTCCTGACTTTGTCGGACACACCTTCGCCATTCACAACGGGAAACAGCATATGCCGGTGTTCATCACCGAAAATATGGTCGGTCACCGTTTGGGTGAATTCGCCCCGACGCGCATCTTCAAGGCTCATGGCGCTCACACCGAGAAGGTCACGAAGTAAGGATACGGAAACATTATGGAAGTGAAAGCCATCACCCGAAACGTCCGCATCTCTGTGCGTAAGTCTCGCCCGCTCATTCGCCAGATTCAGGGGCAGAAACTCGCCGATGCGTTGAACATCGCCGAATTCAGCACCTGCAAGGCTGCCATATTCATCGCCCAAACGCTCCGCTCAGCCGGTGCAAATGCGAAGAATAACAACAACCTCGACCCGGAAACGCTCACGGTCAAAAAAGCCGTTTGCGATGAAGGGGCCCGTCAGCGCCGTTTTTGGTGCGGGGCGCGCGGCAGTGCAAAGCCGATTCAGAAGAAGCTCAGCCACATTACTGTGGTCCTGACAAACGAGTAAAGAGGAGCTTACCTTGGGACAGAAAGTCAATCCTATCGGCTTCCGCCTTGCCCTGAACAAACAGTGGCAGTCGCGTTGGTTCGCTAAGAAGCAAGACTTCGGCCTAAACTTGGCCGAAGACGACAAGATTCGCAAGACCGTCCGCGAAGGCATTGAAGGTGCTGCGATCACACGTATTGTGATCGAACGTTACGCTAACCGCGTACGTGTTATCATCTTCTCTGCTCGTCCGGGCGTCATCGTTGGCCGTAAAGGTCAAGACGTCGAAAAACTCAAAGCCCAGCTCGCTAAGAGCACCGGTAAAGAGATTTATCTCGACATCCAGGAAGTGCGTAATCCTGATGCGGATGCACAGTTGGTCGCTGAGAATATCGCTCAGCAGATTGAGCACCGTATCGCCGCCAAGCGCGCCATTAAGCGTGCCGAAAAAACCGCGATGGAGCTCGGTGTCGACGGGATTAAGATCCGTTGCTCGGGTCGTATCAACGGCGCCGAGATTTCCCGCGTCGAGTGGAGCAAGCAGGGCAAGGTCCCGTTGCATACACTTCGCGCAAACATCGATTACGGGTTTGTAGAAGCCAATACCACCGCCGGCAAGATCGGTGTGAAGGTGTGGATCTGCAAGCGCGAAGATTTCCAGCCCGCCCGCCAACAGCGCAGCGGTGACCGCGGAAGGAGGAACAGCTATGCCTCTCATGCCTAAACGCGTGAAGCACCGCAAAGTCTCGAAGGGTTCCCGTAAGGGCTTCGCGACCTCCGGCGAAAAACTCGCCTATGGCGAATTTGGTATCAAAGCGCTTGGTCGCGGCTGGGTGACAAACACTCAGATCGAGGCTTGCCGTGTGGCGATTAACCGTCATATGAAGCGTAAAGGTAAGATGTGGGTCCGCATCTTCCCGGATAAGCCCGTGACCAAGAAGCCGATCGAAGTGCGTATGGGTAGCGGCAAAGGTAATCCAGAATTTTGGGTCGCCGTTGTCATCCCAGGTAAAGTGCTCTTTGAAGTGGGCGGCGTCCCTGAGTCCATCGCACGTGAGTGCCTGCGTCTCGCGGATACGAAGCTCGGCATTCGCACACAGCTTGTGGCCCGCTAATCCGGAGACTGACTATGAAGATCGCAGAAATCAAAGAACTCAGTGCCGAGGAACTCGCCAGCCAGATCCGTGAAAAGGAAACCGAGCTGCGTACCTTGCGCCTGAAGCACAATTCTACCCAGGGCATTGATGCCCCCGGCCAGATTACCAAGCTGCGCAAGTCCATTGCTCAGCTGAAGACTGTGGCCAACGAGAAAAAGGTGAAAGCATGAGCGAGACCACCAACGAGCGCGCATCGCGCAAGACCCGTCGGGGAATCGTCGCCACGAAATCTGGCGATAAGACGATTGTCGTGCGCGTCGAGCGCCGCTATCCTCACCCCGTCTACGGCAAGGTCGTCAAGGCCTATGCAAAGTTTCATACCCATGATGAAAACAACACGGCTAAAATCGGTGACACGGTAATCATTATGGAAACCCGTCCGCTGAGCAAGACTAAGCGCTGGCGCTTGGTCTCCGTTGAGGAGAAGTAAACCATGGTGATTGAAGAGACGAAACTTGTGGTTGCGGACAACACCGGCGCGAAAATCGCCAAGTGTTTCCGTATCCTCGGACAGCGCAAAGGTTCTGCGGGCGTGGGTGACATCATCCGCGTTTCCATCCAGGAAGCCTCGCCGACTGGCGCTGTGAAAAAAGGGCAAGTCTGCTTCGCTTTGATCGTGCGCACGGCGCATCCGATCCAGCGTCCTGACGGCTCTACTGTACGCTTCGACCAGAATGCCTGCATCATTGTTGATGCCAAGCACAATCCGCTCGGAACGCGTATTTTTGGACCGGTGGCGCGTGAATTACGCGACAAAGGTCAGATGAAGGTTGTTTCGCTCGCACCCGAAGTGGTGTGAGGCGAAACGGCCGCTTCGTGACCGCAGGTAATACGTAAGCGTACGCCGCATCTTTTAGACTACGGAACGTTTGCGAACTGCGTTTGTTACAACAGCGAGTTACGGAAAACAGAATGAGTATCGCAAGAATTAAGAAGAATGACACGGTGGTCTTGATCGCCGGTGCCGACAAGGGAAAGACCGGTAAGGTCCTCAGCGTAAGCCCCAAGTCTGGCACTGCGAAGGTCGAAGGCCTCCGCATGGTGAAGAAAACCATCCGCCGCACTGAAAAGACCCCTCAGGGTGGCATCGTTGAACGCGAAGCGTCCATCGAACTCTCGAATCTGATGCCTTATGA
Source organism: Kiritimatiellia bacterium (assembly GCA_036651955.1). Taxonomy (GTDB): domain Bacteria; phylum Verrucomicrobiota; class Kiritimatiellia; order RFP12; family DVOR01; genus Spyradenecus. The sequence continues at coordinate 13,549 of JAVVWU010000024.1, read as the reverse complement.
TGCTGACAAGAAATGTGGCAGCCGCATCAGTCGTACGAAGAACGGCGAGCAGATCGTCCGCACGCTCAAGGTGTCGGGCAAGGTTCTGGACTAAGGAGTAAGCACTATGGCTAACTTGAAAGAGACTTACACCAAGGAAATCGTTCCTACGCTTGAAAAAGCGCTGGGAGTGAAGAATCCAATGCTCGTCCCCCGTCTCACGAAGATTGTCGTGAATATGGGCTTCGGTATTGTCGAGAAAGATGCACAGAAGCAAATCGTCCATGACCTTGAAATCATCACCGGTCAGAAGGCACTTCTCTGCAAGGCGAAAAAGAGTATTTCTAACTTTAAGCTCCGTGAAGGCATGGTGATTGGTGCGAAGGTAACGCTTCGTGGCAATCGGATGTACGAATTTGCCGAGCGTTTCGTCAATGTAACGTTGCCGCGTGTCCGCGACTTCCGTGGTGTGCCGAACCGTGGGTTCGACAAAGCGGGCAACTATACAATGGGCTTGAAGGAATATGTGACCTTCCCCGAAATTACCGCCGTGAGCTCCGCCTCTGGTATGGATGTCACGTTCGTTACCACCGCCAAGGACAAGGCCGGATCGAAGGCGCTTCTCGAAGCGTTGGGTATGCCGTTTGCCGGTCGCTAAGGAGTCTAAACCATGGCAAAAACTTGTTTAATCGTCAAAGCGTCGCGCAAGCCGAAATTCGGCGTTCGTGCGTATACGCGTTGCTCCCGCTGCGGACGCGCTCATGCCGTTAGCCGGAAATTCCACCTTTGTCGTCTTTGCTTCCGCGAGATGGCGTTGAATGGTGAAATTCCCGGTGTCACCAAGGCCAGCTGGTAAGAGAGGACATACCAAAATGATGACCGATCCCATTTCCGATATGCTGGTGCGCATCCGTAATGCTCAGAATGCTCGCCATCCCGAGGTGGCGATGCCAGCCTCGCGCGTCAAGGGCGAAATCGCCCGCGTGCTCAAGGACGAAGGTTACATCGCAGACTATTCAATGGTTGGGGACGTAAAGCGTACCTTGACAATTGAATTGAAGTACAGCGATAAAGCCGAGCCCTCTATTCGTGGCCTTGCGCGTCTTTCGCGTCCCGGCCTCCGCCGTTTTTGCGGCTATACCGACATTCCCAAAGTCCTCGGTGGACTGGGCACCGTCGTGCTGAGCACGTCCGGTGGAATCATGAGCGGCAAAACTGCCCGCGAGCGCAAGCTCGGTGGCGAGCTGCTTTGTACCATCTGGTAAAGGAGCGATACTCATGTCTCGTATCGGCAAGTTGCCTGTCACCATTCCCGCTGGAGTGACCGTTTCGGTCGCCCAAGGAAATGATGTGACCGTTAAGGGCCCCAAGGGCGAGCTTCAGCGCGCCTTTCAGAAGGGCATCACTGTCAAGATCGAAGGTACGGAAGTCCTTGTGACCCGTGCCAACGACTCCCGCGAGCAGAAGAGCTACCACGGTTTGTCCCGCACACTCGTCAAGAACATGATTGAAGGTGTGACGACTGGATATTCCAAGGATCTCGTGATCGAGGGAACCGGCTTTAAGGCCTCCGTTCAAGGAAGCAAGACCATCCTTACGCTTGGTTTTGCCTCTCCGAAGGAATACCTCATCCCCGAAGGTTGCAAGGTCACCGTCACAGGTGATGTCAACCTCAAGGTTGAGGGCATCGACAAAGAAGTCGTTGGCGAGGCTGCCGCACGCATTCGCTCGTATTATCCCGCAGAGCCTTACAAGGGCAAGGGTATTCGTTACAAGGACGAAAAGATCCGCCGCAAGGAAGGCAAGACCGTCGCTTAAAGCGGCGTGACGCAGGAGCAAAGAAAATGAGTCTTAAGAATCGAAAAGAACAGCGCGTCGCCCGCCATTTGCGCATTCGCCGTCGCATCAGCGAAGGCACCGCAGCGCGTCCGCGTATGGCAATTTTCGTCTCGAACCGCTACATGTATGTACAGTTCATTGACGATGGCGCCATGACAACGATCGCCTCGGCATCGACGCTCAAGGATGGCGTGAAGTGCAATTTGGAGGGTGCTAAAACCCTCGGCACTGCCGCCGCTGAAACAGCGAAGGCCAAAGGCATCAGCACCGTCGTGGTTGACCGCGCCGGCTTTAAGTACCACGGTCGCGTCAAGACCATCGTTGAGTCCGCTATTGCAGCAGGGCTCTCGGTCGGTGGAATCGCGAAGACGGAGGAAGTGTAATGTTTGATCGAAACAACTCCCGCGATCGCGACGAACAGAGCGATCTCGATGAGCACGTTGTCTTCGTGAACCGTTGCGCCAAGGTTGTCAAAGGCGGTCGCCGTTTCAGCTTCTCAGCTGTGGTGGTCGTCGGCGATAAGAATGGCAAAGTCGGTTTCGGCTTTGGTAAGGCCAATGAGGTGGCAGATGCTATTCGCAAAGGTACAGATGCTGCGCGTAAGGCGCTTCGTCCGATCTGCGTGCGCGGCTCTTCTATCCCTCACGAGACCTTTGGCGAGTGCGATGGCGGTCGTGTGCTGCTGAAGCCCGCGCCTGATGGCACCGGTATCATCTGTGGCGGTGGCATGCGCCCTGTCCTTGAAGCTGCTGGCATCAAGGATGTGGTCGGTAAGTCGCTCGGCTCGAAGAACCGTTTGAACGTGGTGAAAGCTACGATCGACGCGCTCGGAAAGCTGCGTTCGGCTGAAGCGATTGCCGCATTGCGTGCCTAATTTGAGTGGGCGAGGAAATCCCTCGCCCCTCTTCGAAAGGATTTCCTAAAATGGATCTTTCTACACTGACGAATACCCCCGGTGCCCGTAAAGGGCGCAAACGCGTGGGCCGTGGTCGTGCTTCTGGTATGGGTAAAACCTCTACCCGTGGTATGAACGGTCAAGGATCCCGTAAGGGTCACAAGCAGAAAATCGGCTTTGAAGGCGGTCAGATGCCGCTCATGCGCCGTCTGCCAAAGCGCGGATTCAAGAACCCCAATCGTTTGCCGTTCTACGGTATCAATGTGGGTGAGCTTGAGCAATTCGATAATGGCTCCGTGGTCGATATTGATATCCTCCTCGCCGCCGGCTTCGGTTACCGTGCCGCACGCACTGCCGGAATTAAGATTCTCGGCGATGGTGAGCTCACCAAGAAGCTCACAGTGAAGGTTTCTGCCTTCTCCGCTACCGCCAAGGCCAAGATTGAGGCTTTGGGTGGCACTTGCGAGCAGATCTAATAGATCCTCGTCCCAACGCATCGATCTTCGGGTCGATGCGTTGGATCCCCTTTGATTTGACCTGAGCGCCCCTGCACCTAGAGGAAAATTCCCTATGCTCAAGACCTTTGCAAACCTTTTCAAGATCCCGGAACTTCGCACCCGTGTTCTTTTCACGATCGGCCTTGTCGCCATTGCGCGTCTTTTGGCGATGATTCCTACGCCCGGTGTGGACTGGTCCGCGCTGATGCAACTCCAAGCCAATATTGCCGCAACGGCATCAGGTGGATTGATCGGTTGGTTCGATACGTTTACCGGTGGCGGATTGACAAACTTTTCGGTGGGAACGCTCTCCATCTGGCCTTACATTTCCGCGCAGATTATTATTCAGTTGATGACGGCGGTAATTCCTACGCTGGGCAAGCTTCAGCGTGAAGGCGATTCCGGACGTAAAACGTTGAATCTCTATATTCGCTGGCTGACGATTGCGATTTGTATCTTTCAGGCGGTGGCTTTAGCCAATACGATGCTCAATCCTGCACGTCTCGGTGGCGGTGATGTGGATGTCGTGGTGATGAATCCTGTCCTTTTCTATATGATGACGGTCATTTCCATGACAGGCGCCTCGATGTTTGTCATGTGGCTCGGTGATCAGATTACGGAACGTGGTATCGGCAACGGTGTTTCGCTCCTCATCATGATTAACATTACGTCGCGTTTGCCAGTTGCCGTCGCCGATGCGGCACGTCGTTATTTTGGCGCCGGTGATGCCACGGCGCAAGCGCCCGTATGGGAACTGCTTGTCTTGCTCATCTTCGGATTTGCGGTGTTGTTGGGAACGGTTGCTTTGACGCAAGCGTTGCGTAAGATTCCGATTCACTCGACACGGGCGATTTCTCAAGGCTCCTCTTATGGTGGCGGACAGACCTATTTGCCTTTGCGCGTCAACTATGCCGGTGTGATGCCGATCATCTTTGCCGGACCGATTTTGGCGTTGCTCGGAATGTTGAAGAATCTCAAAGGCAGCGGAGCCTTTACGGCAACGTTGCAGCGCATTGGTGAGGCTGTGGTGCCTTCCGGTCCGAGTGTCTCGTATGTCTATATTGCCCTTTACGGTGGCTTAATCCTCTTTTTCACCTTCTTCTGGGTGGCGACGCAGTTTAATGCGATGAACATTTCCGAAGGGTTGAAGCGCGACGGTTCCTATATCCCCGGCATTCGCCCCGGATTGGCGACGGCGGAGTATTTGGATGCGGTGATGACACGTGTAACGTTGATTGGTGCACTGTCGTTGCTCTCGATTGCAGTCATTCCGTTGCTTTTGACTGCGCGTGATGTACCGACGGATATTGCCAATTTCTTTGGTGGCACAAGCTTGCTGATTATCGTCGGTGTCGCGTTGGACACGTTGCGTCAGATGGAATCGCAGTTGGTCATGCGCAACTACGATGGTTTCCTCAAGCACGGTCGGATCGCCGGTCGTCGTTAGACGTAGGAGCAGTGCGAAAGTCATGAACGTTATTATTCTTCTTGGCGCACCCGGTTCAGGTAAAGGGACGCTTGCAGCGGAATTGGCAAAGACGCCTGGCATTGTGCATCTTTCTTCCGGAGATTTACTCCGCGGCGCGGTGAAAGCTGGAACGGTTGCCGGGCGTGAAGCGAAGACGTATATGACGGCGGGGAATTTGGTTCCCGATGCTTTGATTGCGCAGATGATTGACGATTACATTGAAGAACACCACACGGTGAAGATTGTTCTTTTGGATGGGTTCCCTCGTACGGTGCCGCAAGCAGAATTGTTGGGAGAGATGTTGGCGCGCAAAGGCGTTTGCCTCAAGAGCGTCCTCCTCTTGGAAGTACCCGATGAGGTCGTGATTCATCGCATTGCCGGACGTCGCGTGTGTCCGAAATGTGGCGCAGGGTACAATGTGGATTCCTTGCCCTCGAAGGTCGCCGGAATTTGTGATGTTTGTGCTACGGCACTGATAACACGCGCCGATGATGCACCGGAGACCGTAAAGCATCGTTTGGACGTTTATGCGGAACAAACGATACCGTTGATTGCGTACTATCGCGAGCGTGGCGTTTTGCACGTTGTCGATGGTACAAGTGATGAGATGGAGCCGAAGATTGAAGCTTCATTGAGAAAGATTCATGATTAGTATTTTGACACCGGTTGAGATGGATCAGATGCGCATCGTCGGACGAATGTCGGCGGAGCTTTTGAATGCGTGTGTTGATCAAGTTCATCCCGGTGTTACAACAGGCGAGATTGATGCTTTTGCCCGTAATTTTATCGCGCAGCAAGGCGATGGTACGGCTCAATCCGCGTGCTTGGGATACGGTGGTTTCCCCGGCGCACTTTGCCTTTCCGTAAACGAAGAGCTGATCCACGGAATCCCCGGTGTACGCGTCCTTCAACGCGGGGATATTGTCAGTCTTGACGTTTGCGAGTCTTATCACGGCTTTGTTGGCGATAACACCCGTACGGTGATCGTTGGCGGAGTCGAGAGCGTTTCTGCCGACATTCGCCGGTTATTGCGCGTCACCCGACAGTCCCTTGAAGCGGCCGTACTGGCTCTACGGCCCGGAGTCCACCTGTCGGATATTTCACATCTCGTGGAGAAGACGGTAGCAGAAGGCGGATGTACGGTGGTAAGGGAGTATACAGGTCACGGCGTGGGGCATCACCTCCACGAAGATCCACCAGTTCCCAACTATGGGAAAGCTGGCAAGGGACCGATTGTACACGAGGGGATGACGTTGGCGATAGAGCCGATGGTGAACCTCGGTCAAGCGGCCGTGCGGACCCTCCCTGATGGATGGACTGTCGTATCGCGGGACGGCTTGCCGACCGCGCACTTTGAGTACACCGTGGCGGTGCTCAGGGATCGAGCGGAGATCCTTACGCCTTGGTTCGAGCAGGACCGTTGGTCCGACGCTTGGATGACGAAGACGTAAGTTTCCGCTTTTTGTTGTGGACAATGATCCGCATTTGCGGTATATTAGCCACTCTTTTGTAAAGGAACAGACCATGAAAGTTCGTAGTTCTGTCAAACGCATCTGTGAGCAGTGCCGCATTGTACGGCGCAAAGGTGTCGTGCATGTCATCTGCACGAATCCTCGCCACAAGCAGCGCCAAGGTTAATCGGAGAAGAAAAACATGCCGAGATTGATGGGTGTGGATGTCCCAGGAAGCAAGCGCATCGAGTATGCACTGAGGTATATCCATGGTATCGGCCCTATGCGGGCCATGCAGATTGTTGAAACGTGTAAGATTGAAGTCGGCAAGAAGGCCGATGATCTTACTCCGGATGAAATCCGCCAAATCGTTGCTTACATTCAGGAAAACTTCCGCGTCGAAGGTGATCTTCGTCGTGAGGTTTCGGGTAACATCCGTCGCCTGATCAGCATTGGAACCTACCGCGGTAATCGCCACAAGCGCAGCTTGCCTTGCCGTGGTCAGCGTACTCGCACGAACGCCCGTACTCGTAAGGGTGCGAAAAAGACGGTCTCTATCGTCCGCGAAAAGTAATCTCAGGGATCATACATGAGCGAAGAAGAAGTCACAGAACAGGCCCCCGCAGAAGAGCAGAAGAAGCCCGCGATGAGCGAGGCTCAGGCAATTCTTGCGGCAGACACCGCAGCGGCGACCGCCGTTGCGGATGCAGAGGCCGCCAAGAAGAAATCCAAGGCCAAAGTTATGCCCACCGGCATTGCTTTTATCCGTGCGACCTATAATAATACCCTCGTCTCCATTGCCGACTCGCGCGGCGGTGTGGTTTCGTGGAGTTCCTCCGGTAAGGCCGGGTTCAAGGGCTCACGTAAATCCACTGCATTCGCTGCGACGATGGTCGCCCAAGACGCCGCCCGTACTGCTTACTCGCGTGGTATGCATGAGGTCGAAGTCCGTATGCAGGGCGCTGGTGCTGGCCGCGAATCCGCGGTTCGCGCAATCCAGTCGGTCGGTATCCATGTCACTTGCATTAAGGATTGCACACCCGTGGCGCATAACGGTTGCCGTCCTCGTAAGCGTAGGAGGGTTTAATCATGGCACGTTATACGGGTCCCCGTACAAAGATTTCCCGTCGTTTTGGCGAGCCGATTTATGGACCGGATAAGGTTCTTGAACGTCGCAATTTCGCACCGGGTCAGCATGGCAAGAATCGTAAACGGAAAATGTCTGAATACGGTGTTCAGCTTCGCGAGAAGCAGAAAGCCAAGTACATTTACGGAATGCTTGAAAAGCAATTCCATATCTTCTTTGAGCGTGCAAAGGCAAAAGAGGGCAAGACAGGTGACGTACTCCTGCAGCTCTGCGAAACTCGCCTCGACAACCTCGTCTTTCGTTTGGGCATTGCTCCGACGCGAGCCGCTGCGCGTCAGCTGGTTTCTCATCGCCACATCACGGTCGATGGCAAGATTGTCAACATTGCTTCTTATAGCGTGAAGCCGGGGCAAACCGTCGGCGTCCGCGAGAAGGATAAGGCAATGAGCGTTGTTGTTGATTCCCTCAAGAATCCGCGCACTGCGGCAAGTTCTTGGTTGCAATGGGATGAAGGCAATATGACCGGTACTCTTCTCAGCGTTCCTGAACGCTCGGAGATTCCCGAGAACATAGATGTTCAGCTCATCGTCGAACTTTATTCCCGCTAACCCAACAGCCACCCTATGGGGGTTTGTGCGGGAAATCCTGCACAAACCCACGTCAGAAAGGACGGAACATCATGCCGATTCGTCTGAGTCGTTTTGAAATGCCTACCCGTATCGTCCGAGACGATGCCACGGCAACAGAGAACTATGCCCGTTATACCGCCGATCCTTTTGAAATTGGATATGGTCGGACAATTGGTAACTCTTTGCGTCGCGTGCTTCTTTCTTCCATTGAAGGCTTCGCCATCAAGGCCATTCGTATTGACGGTGCTGCGCACGAGTTCTGCTCGTTGCCCGGTGTCTCTGAGGACGTCACGGATATCGTTCTCAATCTCAAGCGGGTGCTGCTCAAGAGTTTTACGCGTGATACACGCTGGATTCGCCTTTCTCGTAAAGGACCTTGTGTTATCACGGCGGCGGACTTTGCCCTTGACAATTCAATCGAAGTGCTCAATCCCGAACAGATTATTGCAACTTTAGATACTGACGGATCCCTCGATCTCGAGGCTCTCGTCGGCGTAGGTCGCGGTTTCTGTCTCGCTATCGGCAACAAAGATCCATCGTTTGACATTGGCGTTATTCCAATCGATTCCGCCTTCTCGCCCGTAACACGTGTGAACTACGATGTGGTGAATACCCGCGTGGGTCAGCGTACGGACTACGAGAGGCTCGTACTCGATATTTGGACCGACGGTCGTGTCAGCCCCGATGAAGCACTCAAGACCAGTGCCGCACTCCTGCGTCACCACCTTGATGCGTTCGTCGAAACTGCCGATGACATTCTGGAATTTGAGCAACCTTCCGCGAAGGATACAGGCGAGCTTGAAGAACTTCGTCGTAAGCTCAATATGAGCGTCAACGAGATTGAGCTTTCTGTCCGCTCTGCCAACTGCCTGAATGGTGCACAACTTGCTACCGTCGGCGAATTGGTTCAGAAGACGGATGCCGATATGCTCAAGTATCGTAACTTTGGTAAGAAGTCCCTCACCGAGATCAAAGAAAAGCTCTCCGAGATGGGCCTCTACCTTGGCTACAAGTTCGATCCGAACCTGCTCGATAAGAACCCCAACGCCTAATCGCGTACCTATTCTCTAAGGAAATCCGACCATGCGTCACAAAAGACTCGCAAAGAAATTCGGTCGCAGCCCCGAGCATCGCGAACAGTTGATCCGTATGCTCTGCGCAGCACTCGTTATCAACGACCGAATCACCACCACGCTTCAGAAGGCCAAGCAAGCTTGCAAGGATGCCGAGAAACTCGTCACCCTCGCCCGTAAGGGAACGCTCGCTGCTCGTCGTCTCGCCGCAGGACGTCTGCGGAGCCCCGAGGCCGTCAAGAAGCTGTTTGATACCGTGGTGAAATCGCAGGAAGGCCGCGTTGGCGGCTACACGCGTATCACCAAGATTGGCACACGTAAGGGCGATGCCGCCGAAATGTGCATTCTTGAGTGGACAGTGGATGCTCCTGTGACAACGGCACCTGTTGCCGATGTCGCTGAAGTCGCCGCGAAGTAACTCTCGGCTTTAGCCGGAAGTAGAAGCCGTTTGCCTTTGGGCAGACGGCTCTTTTTATTATTGACGCGAGAGAGGGAGCGGACAGCGGCGCGAATCAACAGCAGAAGTAAGACGAGAGCTTGAGCGTGGCAAAGCGCAGTTAATATCTGTTCGGAGCGGCGTGCGTCTCTTATGGATGTTGCGCGTGGCAGCGGTTGTGTACTTGCCTTTTCGCTACAGTGGCGCAGTCGCGTGACATTCCGTCATGCAAGTTGCCTTCAGTGGAGTAGGGGCGACCATTCGATTGCGCGGGCATATGCGTCGCGCGCAGGCGTGTGGAGAGGGAAGTTTTGCTCCGAAGGTCGTGCAAGGCGCGCTAGGCGTCTATAAAGAGCTCTGCGGTGGCAAAGAGCGGATCGTTGGTGGTGCGGATTCCGAGGCGGCGAAGTCCTGCCTCATCGCCCGGGGTGAGCATATGGGAAAGGTGCATTTCACAATCGCGAAGGGTGGCGAGTTGGTCGAGTGCTTGTTTAGCATCGGGATCGTTGGCGGCGCAGATGGCGAGGGCAACGAGCGCTTCATCAAGATTGAGTGAACCGTATTTGCCTTTGAGAATACCCTGCTTCATATACATGACGGAGGCAATGGTTTCTGGCGCGAGAAGATGTTTGTCTTTGGGAATGCCTGCAAGTTGTTTGGCGGCATTGAGCATTACCGCTGCGGCGGCGTGAAGGACGGCAGAGTTCTTGCCTTGAACGATTGTTCCGTTAGGGAGACGAAGTGCGGCGCCACAGTTGACACCTTCCATCGTATTTTTGAGGGACGCTTCATGGGCGGCTTGTCGTGCGGGGATTACAACGGAACGATCTTCCGGCTTGAGTCCAAGTAGTTGCATGAGCCGTTCGAGGATTTCAATGGGACGTTTGTCAGAGGAGCCTTTTGCCACGGCATCGGAGAGGTGGCGGAAATAGCGGCGAATGACTTCCTGTTTGGCGGCTTCGGAGCAAATGTGATCATCAACGATTCCGGCGGAGATACAGTTGACACCCATATCGGTCGGAGAACGGTAGGGGCATTCGCGATCTTTGTCAAGGCGCGTCCAAATTTCACGCAGAAGGGGGAAGGCTTCAATGTCGCGATTGTAATTGACGGCGACTTTGCCGTAGGCTTCCATGTGGAAGGGATCGATCATATTGATATCGCCGAGATCTGCGGTCGCCGCTTCGTAGGCGAGATTGATCGGGTGCTTGAGCGGTAGATTCCACACGGGGAACGTTTCAAACTTGGCATAACCGGCACTGCGCCCAGCGATCCGGTCGTGGTAGAGCATGGTGAGGCAGGTGGCGAGTTTCCCCGATCCGGGACCTGGACCAGTGACTACGATAATGGGGCGCGTGGTGGGGATATACGCATTGGCACCGTAGCCATCTTGAGAAACGACAAGGTCAAGGTTGGACGGATAGCCGGGGACGGCGCGGTGGCAACAGACGGTGACGCCACGTGACTCAAGTTTATTTTTGAATTGAATGGCGGCTGGTTGTCCTTCAAAGCGCGTAATGACAACGGCGCAAACATGAATGTCCCATGCGCGGAGATTGTCAATGAGTTTGAGCGCGTCATCATCATAGGAAATGCCAAAGTCTGCGCGCATTTTTTTGCGTTCGATATCTTCGGCGTAGACGCAAAGAATGATTTCGGCTTTGTCGCCAAGCGAACGTAACAGGCGAAGTTTTACATTGGGGTCATAACCGGGAAGCACGCGTGCGGCATGATAATCGTACATGAGCTTGCCGCCAAATTCGAGATAGAGTTTATTTCCGAAACTTTCGGCTCGGCGCATCAATCCTTCGGCCTGTTTTTTAAGATATTCTTCGCTGTCAAAACCGATTGTCCGCATGAAGCCTCCAAATTTACATAACAAAGCTATTTTACCATAGCTTGCCTCCGTAGGTCTCCGCCTTTTGACGATACCGGACGAGCGAGAGGAAGAACGCTTCTGCCTGTCACTGCTTTTATTGCGCGTGCTCCTATTGCGATACGAATTGCATTCGTGAAAGAATGTGTTAGGAGAAAGACATTGATCTTATTCTGTTGTATACTAGTATAGGTGCTTGTAGTGGACAAGTTGTTGTAATGGCATAAGTCATCGTTTCTTAATGTTCCTTTGAGTGTCGATCATGAAATCATTTATTGTTTCTCTCAGACAATCCTTTCCATTGAATTTGATTCTGTTCGCCGCCTTGATTTATGGCGGATTGATGGGTGCGAACAATGAAGCACAGCCTCTCGAAGAACTTTTCTCGACGTTTCTTCTCGGTGTGACATTGTGGATTTTATCCATAGCGCAAATGGATTGCACCCGTCCTCGGCGAACGGTAGATAAAATAGTTGCGATACTCTTATTGGCGGCTGGCGCGGTGATTTTTTTGCGCGGACAGGGACTTTTCAACAATCTTCTGACTCTCTTTCTGCTCGCCACCGCACAGGCTGCTTTTCTTGAAGGCTTTTTCCAACGCAATGTCTTGAAAACTTGGCTCCTGCTCGCCTTCGCTCTTTTGGTACTTCCTTTTACTGAAATCCTCTCCCTTCCCATTCGCTATCCGTTACAACTTTTTTCAACCGATATTGCCGTAGCTCTTTTGCAACTTTCTGGCGTGACCGTAACCTCTCATCTGACTACTATCGCCGTTGGCGTAGAACATATCGTCGTGACCGATGCCTGTAACGGGCTTGTGCAATTTTCAGCACTCCTTTTCTTGACCGTGTTCATGCTCATTGCCTCACGGAAAGCAGTACCGTGGAAAATATTTCAATTCCTTTGCCTCTTTCCCGTCCTTGTCATTATGAACGCCCTTCGGCTTATTATCGTTGTTAAAACCTTTCAGGAATACGGACCAGAAGTGCTCTGCGAACCGTGGCACTCCCTCTCTTGCTACACCATGGTGCTCCTGTCGGTAGCGCTGCTGTGGCTCATAGGGAAAGTTTTTCCGGAGAAAAAACAATGAGTAAGCGACGATTGGGTATTTCAATACTTCTTTTGATTGCAGGCATCCTTCCGCTTCTGCTTCAACTCCCTTACTTCTTTAACGCATGGTCCATCTCCCCCTTGGATCGCCACGATTGGCTTTTTATCGTTTTTGCCATCGTTGCCTTCTCCCTCATTGCGTTTTGGAAACGCCCTGCATACGGTTGGGATTTTCGCGCCCTCGTCGGAATGTTAATCGGAGCTGTGATTTTTGGAATAGGACTAAAAGTTGGCATTCACGCGATTCAAATTCTCGGAGCCATCGTTCTTTCGTGGAGTATGACGTGGTGCGTTTTAGGGTGGGACATTGGATTTCGCACACTCCCCGCGTTTATACTTCTCCTCGGTATTACGCCCGGAACCAACTACTGGCTCGGTATTTTCTTTCGACCGGGTGGATTTGTACTCAAACTAATCTTCAGCAGCCTTTGCTTGCTGATCGTCAGCCTTACAGCGGCGAAACAAAAAATGCCCACGCCGTTCGCCTTTGCCTTTGCCCTTCTCTCAATCGGACTTCTCTGTGGCGTCCTCTTTACCTCAACTTCCTCCCAACAGCCTGCCCTCGTACCGGACTTTAACGCCATCAAAGCCCCTAAAGGGATGTTTGTGCGTTATTTACAACCCACACCCGCCGATGCTCGTATCTTTGGAAATAATCACGTTCAACGATTCCTCTTTGCCACTACAGAAGCAACCATTGATGTTCTCACCGTGAAAAACACAGGAGACGTTCAATGCATTCATCCGCCGGGACATTGCCTTAATATGAGCGGATGGGAAATCCTCAGCAAAGAAGCCGTCAACATTCATCTTGGCGGACGAAACATTCAAATCTCCGAACTGCGTATCCTTCGTGCCGGCGAACAACAGCTTGTTTGGTCTTGGTATTCAAACGTTGACTGTTCCACCTCCAGTTATATTTCCTTTCGTCATCTTCGAGGAGATGCCAACGATTGGTCTGTTTATCAATTGGTTACACCGATGAAAGCCGGTATTTTCTTTGCGCGTGAACGGCTTCTTTCGCTTGTCAAATGTACGCTTTAGCCGAGCCTTGCTTTACGTCACGAAGCCACTCATCTCGTTCGCCATATTGAAAGTTGGAGTTCTGTACATAATCCATAAGGTCCGTTATTGCTAGGTGATCCCGTTAAACTTGTAGTATATTTACAAAAAGTATACTTTTATCAAATAGCAAACCCGGTTTGGTTG
>JAVVWU010000023.1:0-23865 GCA_036651955.1 Kiritimatiellia bacterium | reverse complement strand
GTTGGGGAAAAATACAATAAAGGTTGATATTGAAGTGAAAGGAAAGAGTCTCCGGCGTAGACTTTCAACCTCGTCGCAAGTGAACGCTTTGCAAGCTCCACAGAGGGCGTTTTCTTATCGGCAAATTGAAAAGCGAGCGTCGCGCCATCCATAGAGAGAATTTCAATCCTGGGGTCAAAGTCAATGGATGGTGTTGTCGTGAAGAGTGTCTCTATTTCAGCTGGCGTATAGTGAAAGAGCGAAGCGTTCTCTATGAGTTTGATTGCGGACAACGGGTCGCGATGAGGTGTCGTTGCCGTCGTTGCAACATACAAAAGTTTGTCAACGACGGCAGTTGTCCACCAGCTCTCCGATCCATACGGAGCAACGCGGGGTTGAATATAAGTCAGGCGTGTATGAGCCCATGTTTGATTACCATCTGAATCTTCTGCACAGACGGAAAACACCGCATCTTTGCCAACGGCTTGGCACGTTTTCATAAAGTCTACATCTGCGTTAAGGATAAAGCACCACTGTCCTCCAAACCTTTCTTGAATCGTTGCGGCAGCTCCGTCGCGGGCAGTTTTTTGAAGCCATAAATTATTACTTACGTACGTCCTCCATGTAAATTGATCCACCGCCATTCCTTCGGCGAGTGAGACCGGAATTGAAGAGTCGGGCGTATTTAGTAAAACGTGTGGCGGAAGCCAAAATACGGGAGGCGTCTTGGGAGCTGTATCAGTAAGCTCGGTTTTGGACCATAGCGCATCGGTTGTAGTGCCAATTTTGACGGAAAACCAACACTCGCCTGTAAGAGCTAACACCTCAGAGGGGAGCGGTGCAGAGAAAAGCGAAGCCGTAGTGGTGTCTGGCGTTGGCGTGAGGGGATAATCCTTCACCGTCACCTCGACCATATTCTCTGCCGTCACCTTTGTAATGTCACACGCGACGGAATCAACCGGGATTGAAAACGCAACAGACTCGTCTCGCGGTTCAGAAGAGACACAGAGCATAAACAGTTTCCCCATTAATTCAGGTGGGATTGTAACCGTTTGCGTTCCTCTGTTTTTCCCTTCTGGAAGTTGAATATCGCCCAGCAGTAATGAATCGCCCGTCTCGGGGTCAATAGCGTACAAACGAAGAGGACGAGCGTCTGCGTTAGAAATACCAGTCCTCCGCGCTAAATTAAGCACAAGCTTTCCATTGGAAATATCATCAAAGCGCAAGAGTTCAGGGAAGCACGCGGCAGCACAGAGATCGACACGTGGGTCAACAGAAAGTTTACGCGTATCATTATCATAAGACCAATTGGCGTCCGACGCTGCGGCGTCGCTTAAGCTCAGTTCGCGCGAGACCGTAGTGGAGGCCGCAACCGTTGCACACCGCAACGTACGCTGAGCGCTTTGTTGTGCCCAATAGGGCGCCTCGTACCACGTCAAAGAGGGGGTAGGTGTAGCGCCTTTCAAAAGTTTTTTAGGAAGATTCACACACTGTCCACATTGTAAAGGGACTATTGCAAAACATTCTTTGAGGCAAACTTTCCCATCGGGCGCAACAGACTCACCATCGCCAATATCTTTTTCACGAAGACAGTACCACCCATTACTACCACTCGCCGCACCCCATCCATAGTTCAACTTAGCATAACAGGTATCAGCAGAAAAAGAAGTACACTCATTAAGACGCGCCCATCCATATCCCACAATCTGGTGATCCGCAATTGCAATAGAGAGCGGAATACGCTTCTTGAAAACACCGTCCTCGATCTCACGATAAAGAGAACTGAGTACTTCCGGAGAGAACTCCATTGTTTCTGTAGATTGATAGTTCCCCTCTGACTCCCTCCATACAAGCGTAGATTCAACCGTATGTCGGGAAACAATCTTATAGCCCATTTTAACCATAAGATTCGGGCGCGAACAAGTGGCATTTGTTCCTCCAGAAAGACTCATGTCGTAGTTCATTTCAAGAAGCGTCGCCCAGTGTTGCAGAAATCGCGCAAGCTCAGGACCATTGGGGTCCTCGGCGTTGGGAGATTTCATTGCCGTAATTGTCGCCCAGTCATAAGGCATTCCTGGCGCAGCGGTTTGATCCGAAGCAAACACCTCATCCGCTCCCTCCTCCTCCGCTCCCGCCACCTTCGCTCCCGCCACCTTCGCTCCCGCCACCTCCGTCCGCACAACGCCCCGCAGCATATAGGGCCATTGGAACCATGCCCCGACCTGTCCAATTGATGTCGCAACACATCCAACCGCAGACCGCGCACCATAACGTTGGATCGCCCCCATCACCGTTTCCCGTTTAACTGTATCAGGGGCAGCGGGCGCATATAGATTATACGGGAGGGTTTGGTCCCACGAAAAATCAAATTGCGGCACCACAAAAGAAACAACCGGACTGGGTGAGGGAACATCCTCCGTCGCAAAAAAAGAGATATTGGGAGACAATAGCGCCGTCCATCCGGCATGACGCGGACGCTCTTCAAAAGAGAGCAACGTGCAAGGCGTTGACGGAACAAATCTAAAGAAAAGCGCACGCAAGGCGGGAGGAGGTGCATTAAAAGGAAAGTTCGATGTTTCTGAAAATCCAATGACCGGTGGACGCGATACGTCGCTATTCAACGCAAGATATCCTTGTGGACATAATGGGACAATCCACACGCCACCCCATGCAACAGGAGTCTCAACACCGAGAATCACCTCAGAAAGAATCTTGTTTTTCTGAATAAACGCCTGTGCCGCACACATCGCCTCAGGCGCTGTCACCGGAACAGCAAAAAGCGTCGCACAAAGACCGACTACGATTATCCACAAAACAAACTGTTTCATTTTAGCTCTTCCATTTCTGAAATCCCATAATATTGACGAAGGCGTGCCAACGTTCCGTCCTCACGCAATCGCAACATTCCCGCTTCAAACTCTTTCAAAACTTGTTCCGCAAACACAGGATCTTTCCCTGAAACAGTGAGGAATAACGGCACATGGTCAACCGGTCCAGAAGATCGGAACGTGTCAATAAGTTCAAGATTTGAATTTGCATTCGCCCATGTCCGCGAGTCAATCGTCAAAATAAACGCATCCAATTTTCCGGCAATCACCATGTTTGCCCAATCAAAAGAAGAGCTGTTCTCATCATCAAACCGCATCACGTGTTGTGCGTCCTTCTGATACCGCTTCCAGTGATTAGCCACAAATGTCGATTCAAGATAATCGCTTGAATATCCCAGCCGCAGGTGGTCAAGCGACGCCTCGCCCGAATATACCCACGGATTAGAACGTAACGTATAAATACCTAACGTATAAAAAACAATTGGCGTCCGTGAATGTGGAAACTCCTTCAAGTAAGGATGCTGTCCGTAATTGACGGTTGCGCCTTGTGCCTGGTCACGCAACGTTTCAATCATGACCTTCATTCCGCGCTCTTCCGAAATAAACGTCACTTGCGGGAAAATTTGCCGAATGATATCCAGACAATAACCATTGCGGTTCGTCATCGGATTTTCAGCAATGAAAGGGGGCCATACCTCATAGTAAAGCCGCAACGCATTTCCTGTTTTTACTTCCGCTACAGCCAGCGCCGTTTTCATTGCCACCGGCTTCACTGCAGATGTACACCCTTTTATCATCTTGGCAACGACCATTAACGCCAAAAGAGCAAAAAGGAAATAACAGACTTTGCGAATCATTGAGCACCGTCCTTTTCTGTTGGTACACGTAAAGGTTCAATCTCAGCTTCTGCGGAGGCATTCTTTTGGCGACACGCCTGTTCCCGAAGAGCCCACATATAGAACGGGCTGTCGGAAGGTCCCAGTGCAATCATTTCCGCCAAAGTCTTTTCAGCTTGCGAATCTTTTGCCATCCGTTGCAATCGGTAATGTTCGTGTAACGCACGCCATTGACGTGTAAACGTCCGTTCCATAGCCTCTGCCTTTGCCTTCACACGTTCTGCATCTGGGACAGGACAACCGACGGCAGTGGCAAGCGTGCAAAGGTGCAAAAGTTCCGAAGGACGTGCGGCAGAGCTCTCTTTCCGCGCCAAATGCGCTTGTACTTGCTGTGCGGCAAACGCTCCAATCAATTGACGTTCCCGCTCTAACAGTGCCGCTTGTGCCTTATCTTCGGGTTCAAGGTTCACCTCCAGCATCAAAAAGGCGTCTTGGAGTGCATCTAATGGAAGCGGCGTTTGCGCGGTCGTTGCCAACACCGCTTCTCGCGCAGAAACATACGTCCGCAAAATATGCCACCGTTGCAATGCAATCGCGCGTTGCCGAGCGGCAATTTCAGGAGAGAAGAAGCGATTGTTTGAAAGCCCATCAAACGCTTCCGTCAAACGGTGATCCGCGTCAAGGAATGCCGATGTCCCCCGCTCAGAGGCCGCCGCATAAAAACTCGGGATCATCACCGTTAGGAAGTTTGCGATCTCCATGGCATCTGCAAGAAAGTCTTTCCCGTCATAGTAGAAAAATGTCTCCTTATCAATCGTTTCCATACGCTCATGCAAGAGACTCCACCGTTCAGCAACAATGGCGTCCTTGAGTGAAACGAGATCAGAGAGAAAATGTATTTTACGCGTTATGGCTTGTCGACGTTCCTTTTTCTCTTCGGTCGCCTCGCAACGTGCCAACAACCGTTTCCCGCGGGCAATCAGATACGGCGTAATCGTCAACTTCTCGGGCATAAGCAATGCCGCAAGAGAACGATGAAAAACAAGATTGTACGCAAGTAAATCATCGTCTAAGGTATGATCTTTTTCATCGTCGATTGCGAGCTTACCCTGTTCCGGAAATTCACGACATGCGATACGATTTTTCGCGACCGTTTCACGCACCTGCTGCGTCCACACGCCAACCATCAGCAACAGCACCAGCACCGCCATCGCACCCAGCCCATAAAATTTAAGATGTCGTGCAACGCGACGATTGGGCCACGCCAATGGCGCACGTGTATTCATTGCGTTGCGCGCATCCGCAGACGTCAATACGATTCCCACAAAAGGTCCGACTGAGAATTGTTCGCCGAGATGCACGTTCAATCGTTCCGAACCATTTCCCGCGAGAACGGACAGCTCTTCCCGTTCAAAAATGACATCAAACAAGACTTCATCCGCAGTAGCAGGATTGACCGCAAGCATTTCACTCTCATGAAGCTGAACAACGGAATTACGCCCTTCGTTCAAAGGATCGCAGTGGATTTCACTCGACCCATAGCATCGCCACACCAGCATCGCTTCCGCTTCTGTCACGTCACGTTCGAGACGAAACACAAATGGACCAAAACGATATGCCGTACGGGGAATCATACGGACATCGGTGAAGCTCTCGTTTCCAACGTGTAGAGACTCGACAGCGTCCGCCGTTGCCAAAATCCATCCATCTTCATCCTGTACTAAGGCAAGTGCAATCGGCGCAAAAAGCTCTTCGCCCTTACGCAAATGAGACGCCAGCGACAATGTCGCCTGCGAAGAACTACCAATCGTTAATATCCGCCCTTGAGCGGTTGCAAGATCAACCGATTCAAGAAGCGTGCCATCTTGGCGATAGATACGAAGCGTTTCCATTTCCTTATTCCTTACTGGCTGTCGGTTCAGGAAGCGAACGCAAGATTTCGTGCGCCCGCCGACGATCCATGACCTCGTCATCTAAGGTGGCATGATCCAAAATAAACTGCGCTTGCTTACGGGCACCTTTGATGTCTCTCAATTCGGTGCATTTCTCTAAAAGTAAAAACCACTCGCGGATCTGTGCCAAACGACGGGCGGTCAATCGTTCGAATCGGGAAAACTCTTGAGACCCGAGAAAGTCATCCTCTTGGCGAACAGACGACAAAAGGCTCAAAGCTTCACCGTAATGCGTGAGTGCTGGAACTAGATTCCCTTCGGGTGCAACTTCACATCGGCTGGCATGTTGACGCGCCAAAGTTAACTCCTTCACCGCAGCGGCACAGACCTCATGCCCCTGCTCGTATGTAATCCGCCCCGAATGAATCACCGGACGAGAAAAGAGTTCGCGTACCTCCGGTAAAATCATCGTAGCAAAAATATTACGCAAGAACTGTTTGATTTCAGCCATCCCGTCAGTCTCTCCAAGCGGCGCAATCCCCCACACCAAAAACTCTACATCCTTCACATAAAACAGAAGCCCTTCGCCATTCATTTTATTCGCTACACGAAAAAAGAAGTGAACAGCGGGAACGCCAGGACGGCAAGGAATAATTTCCGTGCCATGCAAATCAATCACCACTTCGCTATGAAAAACCGTTTCATACTGGTGCGCGAGATGTCGCGCCACAAATGCGGGGTTCACGTCCAACGCACGATACGCATAAGCCGGATTCGCATCAGTACACAGCAGAAGGTGCGCCGATGCCGTCTCCACACGGCGCATCATGTGCAACGTGTGCTCGCTCCGCACATAACCTTCCCATCCACCTGGAACATATGCTCCATACAACGGCATTTTCACCTGTGTCTCCGCCGGCGTGCCAGCTTCCTGCTGAAGCGTACGTAACCGCCCATATGCCATATAGAGCGTCAAAACCAAAACAAAGGCGGCAAGAAGTAGCGCCACGTAAATCGCATGACGTTGCGTATACAACGTACGATCCAAGGCCGGTTTCACTTGTGCGTGATTCATGATCTTCTCCTAACGCGTAACAAATTGGATAACAAGTGGCCCGAGCAAAACAATAAAAACACCCGGTAAAATGAGCAGTAATAGAGGAAAGGACATACTGACGACGGCTTTTTGAGCCTTTTCCTGTGCACGAACACGACTTTGCCTCCGAATCAATTCGGAAGCCGATCGTAAATTTTCAGAAATACTCGTGCCCATTTCAAGCGATTGTGCCAACGTCGTAAAAACGGCGGTTGCCTCGGGCGCATGAATCCGTTCAGACAAATGTCCCAAGGACGCCTGTAAGGACGTTCCAAACGCCACTTCATTCCGCACTAAAATTAACTCTTCACGCACAGGTCCCGGTTCATAAACATCGGTAACAACGGTCAATCCAGAATTCAAATCGCCACCGCTTTGACACATCAGACGCATAATGTCTAGCGCTCCTGGCAGTTGCCGCACAAAGAGACGCGCTCGAATATTCACCACATCGCGCAATGCACTCTCAGGCCAAAACCATAACATAACATCCACCACCAAAATAATCAGGAACGCTACCCCTCCCGGAAAATGCAAAAGCGACAAAAGAATGCCCAGCACACTCGTGGCAAAAAAAGGAAACACCCAACGGGCAACAAAGATTTCCGCCCCCGTAGCACCCATCAAAAACTGTCCGCCCGATTGCCGCACCAACGTTTCGAGTTCCGTCAGACGGCGTTCCAGCGAAGTGTCCATCCCGCGACGCCGTATCACCCATCCCGCCACAAAGGTCAGAAGTTCATTCAAAATCGAACGCTCTCCTCTGTCATGCTCCTGCGCTTGTATCGCTTTCGTTCTAAAAAACGTCTTAACGAGGACAAACGCAAGAAGCGCACTCGCCACCGCGATACCGCCGACGCCCAGCCAAAAATCAATTGAATGATTCATTGTAAGCCCCTGCCTTGTCTCATACTTTTACGTCCACAATTTTGCGAATCCAAAAATAGGCAATTACTTGCATCGCCGTCATCACCATTAAAGTGACAAGCCCTTGCGTGGTTGTAAAGAACCGCATCACGGTGTCCCGTTGAATCAGTAGCATAATCAGCAAGAGCGCAAACGGAAGACATGACATAACCAACGCTTGCATTCGGCCCTCTGTCGTCATCGCACGTAATTCATTTTCAAACGCCAAATTATCGCGAATCAATCCCGACAGCATTCCGTAAGTTTCCGCCAAATTGCCTCCGTGCGATACGCCGATTTTAGAGGCAAGAACAATCATCCGCACTTCTTGAACAGGTTGGCGCACGCCAAAGTTGTCAAATGCCATCCCAAGTGAGTAGCCTAAGCGTGTGTCGTAGAGGACATGTGCCATTTCTGCAGCAATATGTCCGGGAAGCTTCGCGAGGTTACGTGCAAGGGCTTGTTGAAGCGTAAGTCCGGCACGCAACGAATTGGAAATCATATCCAAAGCATCCGGCAATTCTTTGCGCAATTGATCCTGACGACGTCGCGAAATTTTCGCCAAAATCAATCGCGGAACGATAAATGCGCCGGCAATACAGAGAAGAAGCAAGAAAATCATTGCGCCTAAACGTCCTGCCATGAGTGCCGCACCCACAACAAACAACAGTGTCATTACCAATGCCGAACCTTGTCGCACCTGTTGGACCGGCAACGCTCCTACTAATAACATCCGTTCCTCAAGATCATCTTTCGCCTCGGCGATCGCACGCGAGTGAATTAAAATCCCACGAAGCGCGACCGCAAGCAAAACGGCAAATAGCACTGCGGCACTGTCAATGATAAAGAGGTCAAACGTCATTCCGTGACTCCGTCAAAAATCCGTTCATCCAAAGGAATGCCACGTAAAGCAAACTCTTTAAGATATGAAGGTCTCCCGACGACATGATGTCCGCCCAAAACTTTCCGCGTATCGGTATTGACCCCTGTCTGCTGAAACACAAAGAGATCATGCAAGAGCGGAAGCCCGCGTTCATCCAATCCCAGAACTTCCGAGATTGCCGTCACCTTACGCGAACCGTCGGACAGTCGCGCAGTTTGTACAATCAAATTCACCGCTGAAACAATTTGCGAACGAATCGCCGTAAGCGGTAAATCCATTCCAGCCATGAGACACAGCGTTTCCAAGCGTGCCACCGTATCGCGTGGCGTATTGGCGTGCACCGTCGTCAACGACCCGTCATGTCCGGTATTCATCGCTTGAAGCATATCCAGCGCCTCGCCACCACGACATTCGCCCACGACAATTCGATCGGGGCGCATACGTAAAGAGTTACGCACCAACGCGCGAATCGAGACGCCGCCTTTACCCTCAGCATTGTCTGGACGCGCTTCCATACGCACCACATGTTTCTGCTGTAACTTCAGCTCCAAGGAATCTTCAATTGTCACAATCCGCTCATCATTGCCGATACACAACGAAATCGCATTTAACAGTGAGGTCTTCCCCGATCCGGTACCACCGGACACAATCACATTCTTGCGCAAGGCCACCGAGGCTTCAATAAAGTGACTCATCTCAGTCGTTAAACTCTTAAAAGAAATCAGTTTTTCTAACGTGAAAAGCGATTTACCAAACTTACGAATCGTCAAACACGCACCATCGGGCGTAATAGGAGGAATCACCGCATTCACACGCGAGCCATCGGCTAACCGCGCATCCACAAGCGGCGAAGATTCATCAATCCGCCGTCCTACAGGCGTAACAATACGCTCAATTACACGGATTAAATGCCCCGGATCGCGAAAGTTGCGTTCGGTCAAGGTCAGACGTCCTTTGCGCTCCACAAAGATATGCTGATAATCAATCACCATAATTTCCGTCACCGAATCATCCGCAATCAGCGGTTCAAGCGGTCCAAGCCGCAACATATCCTCGACAGTCTCTTCGCGCAAAACGGCACGTTGTTCATCGGAAAGGCTGGACAATTGCGTGGGGTTCGCCGTTAAAATCGCATCAAGGAACGCAAAAACTTTACGTTCCAAATCTGCATCGGCGACCGTTTCAGATCCGCCCACCTCTTGCGACAGCCGTTGAAGGGCACGGGCATACAGCCAATCACGTGCGACATCACGATGTGAAACGCGTGCCCCCGAGTCCTCGCACTCCGCTTCAAAGACTCGTGCATGAAGTTGCAACGTTATACGTCCCACAAGTGGAGCCTTCGCCACGGGGACACCCTCCACCACAAGTGAACCATCGCCCGTCAATTCTTCGACCCACCACAACGCCCCGATTGGCAGAAAGCGGAGTTGATGTTCGGCAAACGCATCCTGCGCTTCTGCAAGCACAATATCATTGTCCGATGCTTTACCTAAGGTAAAGTATTCACCCGCCTTCCCCTGCGGGGTCAATGTGGCAATACGTTTGCCATCACGATAAAGTAATAATGGGTTCATACGTCTCCCGTTTAAGGCATCGGTGTTGTAACGGGCTTATCACGTAGAAGGTTCGTCTTCGCGCGAATGGCGTCCGAGTCGTCAATCGCCCAGTTAATCGTTACGACCAATAGCATTTCATTTGAGGTCTTCCCAGCACTTTCACTTCCAAAGAGCGCTCCTAGCCAAGGGATTCTGCTCAAGATCGGCAGCCCCGTTTTAGCCTCTTCCTCGGTCCAATGATTGAAGCCTGAGAGTAAAATGCTTTCGCCGGGACGAACGATATATTTACTCTTCGTCTGATAGCGCGAAATATCCGTGTCCCCCGTTCCAGTTTTCGATTCGCTTAAGGGTGTGCGCAAATCGAGATTAAACTCCAGATTCACCGTATTGAGATCGACAATCATCGGCTTTGCCTTGATGATATATCCATACTCAATTTCTTTCATGTCGCTGTTATAGAGATTGCTCGTTTGCTTATACAGCGTACCACCCGATTGGAATTCGGCTTCTTCGCCACTCTGCGTCGAGAGTGTCGTCGCATACAGTTTCTTGGCAACCTGATTTTTCTTCAGCGTGTTAATCTGCGCAGATAAATTACCGGCGTCAGAGACGGAGCCCGTAAGGTTGTCGTGAAGAACATATTTGAGTTCCGCTTTGGCGCCAAGAGTATCCGAAATTTCCACCCCTAAATTATGGGCGCGCTGTGTATCATACGAGAGAAATTCAATACCGATGAGAATCTTCTGTTTATAAACGCGCAATCCGTCAATGCTCACCGTTACACCGGCGAACTCCTGCAAGAACGCTTCCACCCGCGCTTTCAATGTTGCAATTTGTTCCGCGTCATACATTTGCCCCGAGAGGCAGACTTCATGCCCAATAAGCTCGGCGATAATGGACTCCTGTCCACTTCGGATCAAGAAATCGTGTACGAGGACATTCAGCGCCTCCGGTGAATAGGTCACTTGGTTAACAATCCGCTCCGGATCAAATGCCACCGCCTGTTTCAATCGCCGCATCACCTCTACATTCGCCGTTGCCCCCGAAAGGACCACACGATCGCCCACGAGTGAAATGTTAATTTCGGGATCATCCTCAAATAAACGGATCAACATTTCCCAATACAGCGGACAGACGCGCACATTCATTTGACGCACACCGCCTTGCGCATCTGTCACGGTCACAATACCATCGCCGGCATTCAACCCCGTAATCAACAGCTCCGTTTTATTACGATAGAGCGCCGACAGGACCGTGGCATTTGAAACTTGCACCGTCTCCATACCCGGCAATCGTAAAAAAGCCGTTTCCTGCTCGTGAATCATTTTAGACGGCATTTCGATTACACGCATCGACGGTACCGCTACAAGAACGGCACAGGGCAAGAAGATGAAAAATAAAATACGATTCATGAAATTACTCCTGAGATTTCGCCGTCGGCTGTTCCAGCGAACGTACCATGTTATAAAATGGCGTTCCGGGATATACCACGTTTTGCTGACGATCCGCCTCAATTTTCGTATCGCGAACATTACGCAAAAGATAGGTCAAAGTCCCCATCGTACGCGCTTGTATCAACATCAAAGACGCCTGTGTCGGCACATTGAGCGTAATGGAATTGTAACTGTCGGATTCTGTGCCTAATTGATAATTACGATCGGTCGCCAACACCGGGACATTCTGCATGATGACCATTGAAACGACACGCCCTTGCCCTTTGTCCTCTTCTGAAGCCAATAACCCCAAGCGATCTTCCGTCGCAGTTAACACGATATCGACACGGCTTCCTGGGCGAATGAAATTACACACCGAGCTGATACTATCAACTGGCAATGTGACCGCTCGCATCTCTTCGGCAATCAAATCCGTAATCTCCACTTGCTGGGCTTCATTCACATCAATCCAAAACAACGGCGTGCGTGCGGCAACCAAACGTTTCGCCACGCGTCCACCCACTTTTGATTTCGCATCAGAAAATGCGCCAGCAAACGCGGGGTCCGTCTTAGACGGCAACGCAATGTGCATATTGGAAAGTGCCTCAAAAGGAATTTCAGCAACGTCCAACTTTTCCTCGTCAATCATTCCGCCCGAAGCAATCTCCTCCGTCACCACCATAATACACGCCTTGGGGGCAGGCGGAATTGCCGTTTTTGTGGCGATGTATTTGTTAATCGCAACGATTGCAAAAAGTCCCACCAAAACAGCCGCAATAATGGCGAGTTTGGTATTAGAACTATTCGTTTTTTTCATGGGTGTGTCGTCCTTTCAGTTTGAGAAGTGTACATTTCATCATCCGTGATACGATAGCAGAGGATTGTTTCGCCGGTCTGTTCATCGCAGTACGCCCGAACGGACGCACCTAAATTTTCGAAAACAAAGAAATGCGATGGCTCTCCGAGTTTCGCCGTTTCAGTGACGTGTCGCGCGAGAGCCAAAGCTTCTGCACGAAGCGGGTCCTCAAGCCAAGAGGCTTGACGCGCCTTCCGAAGAAGTTCTTTT
This sequence comes from Kiritimatiellia bacterium, assembly GCA_036651955.1. Taxonomy (GTDB): domain Bacteria; phylum Verrucomicrobiota; class Kiritimatiellia; order RFP12; family DVOR01; genus Spyradenecus. Next base: position 11,387 of record JAVVWU010000023.1, on the reverse strand, counting down.
TGTGCAGTTTTCAATGTCCATCCATCGGCGAGCGTCAACATAAGGAAGGTAGAGCCAGTTCCGCGCACCGTTAATTGCGTATAAAAAGGTAATCCCACGCACAGCCCAGAAAGAGGAAGCGGAAGCAAATCACGCACGGACATTGCTGCCGCTTGAGAAGCAATTTTGCTTCTCCGTTGCACCGACTGTCCATCGGAGATTAACGGGACTTGTCCAATCGGCACGCGTAATGTTCGCGATGTTACGCGCGTCTCGGAGAGTGCCCGAAGCGTGATTTGCACCAAATCTCCTGAAGCCGTACGGTAAAATTGTGTTCCAGCAGCGGCCAATTCAAAGCGCATCGTCATCGACAATGGAAGATCCGTCCACCCCTTCGCCAAACATTGCGCACGGAGCGTCTCATCGGCGAGCGCATAAGGCATTTCAAGCGTTTTCTCGGTTTGCGAAGATTCCAATCCTCCAAACGTCAATTGCAAGCGAGGATCTAAATCCCGTTGCAAATCATACCGCCGGAAACTTTCCACCGTTCCTTGGGGAAAAGGAATATTCGGTACCGACCCACGAACCTCAAAAACGGATCGTGCGGCAAAACGAAGCAGTCCAACGCCCCCTGCAACGACCGCAAGGACGAGGATGACACGAACTATTTTGGACAGGGGAAGCTTCATTTAATCCCCAACGTTTTTTTGACACCGGCGAACCATTCCGAGACTGCGGCAATATACGTTTTCTGCCGAACCACTGCGGTATACATATTCGGCATATAGCAGTAATAACGTTTCCGTTCCGTCGCCAACGTCTGTTCGGATTGCACAATCAAAAGTCCCTTCTCCTGCCCGTTCTTCTCCGAGGGCATCCCGAAACTCTTATAGAAGGCATTAGGAAGCACCGTGTTTATGCGTGCGGAAACGGTGGCACCGACCGCGTAGTCGTTTTTCATTACAAAGGTTAAATAACGGATGCAACGGAATGAAAGCAGATCGAGTAATCCACCGGTGAGAGAGGAGAAAACCCCCGCGATAACTCCGCTCGGCCCTTCTTCCGTCCCATCACTAAAGCCCCCCGAAAGAAATTCCCCCATCGGCTGAAACGGCATCCCACACGTTTGATGCTTAAGATAAACTCGTTCCGGCGTGAGTTTCTTTCCGGGCCAGCGTCCAATGGAGGACGCTAAGTAAGCTTGCACGTGCTCCTTGAGTTTCAGACTCCGCCCTGCGACGGTATGTGAATCTACGTCGGCTGCCACGCGTGAGCAAATCTCTAACTGCTGTTGCACCAAAATGATACGCGTAAAATCCAACGCATAACTCATCAGCAAAACCCACAACGGAGCAAGAAGCGCAAACTCTAAATAAATGGAAGCACGAGACGACCCGAGGTGTCGCACCATGCGACGCCGAAGAGCCTCCTCCTGTTCATGCGCTTCGCCCATTTCAATCCTTAATGATAAAACAACGATTTAGAAATTTTTTGCAGGAGGCTATGCCCCTCTAATGCCGATTGAAGGGAGACCAATCGCGCCGTTGCCCCTGTTCCAAATCCTAAAGGACGGCTCACATGATCCGCCGTAGAGCATTCAACAACATCTCCTGTAATCGCCTGTGCGACACCATAGGCTAAAACTGGAAAGGATGAAGATTTCGCACGGGCTGGCGAGAGGCTTAAGGCTTCCTCAAAGAGCTTCACGCGATCATGTGCGGGATAGTTTTTAATCGCAATCCAAAACGTTGGCGATGGCAATCGTGGTTTCGCTTTTTTACCCGCCATTTTCTTTGAAAGCGACGGCGCAAACGACCACTCTTTTACTCCACGATAAAAAGATGACGCCAGCGAAACCTTCATAACTTTAATGGAGGAACGCGCAAAAGCGCTTGTCTTCCACGGTGCCTCTAATAGTTCTTTCTTCTTGTGCTCAATAGGAAGAATAAGCGTGTCAATCGGAGTCAATGAAAGTCCAGCAGCAAAAATTCCAATATTAAACGGGCTTGTTTTTCCTGCCGACGTCGGCATATTAAAGGAGAGGAAAGCTTTGGGGATAAGACTATCCGCTCCGCCTATCGCCGCCATTTGCTGTGCGGAAATCCATCCGATAATACAACTCGCGTATTGATAAAAGAGTCGCTCAAATGAGATAAAGGTCAGCACCACCGTACAGGCATAGGTGCCAACGCCCGCAAGTAATGCCGCAGGGATGCGACTAACAAGAGCCAACACCGGTCCAATGCCGAAAGGAATCGCCTGGACTGCCGAAGCGATAATTTCCAGCACCCCAGCCGCCGAATACAATCCATTAACCATACTCAACATTTCATAGGCTTCATCATTCAGATGTTGAAGGCAATTCATCCCGCGTGCTTGCCACACCGCATTTTCCAAAGCCGCCGCATCCACCGCATTTTGCAATCGCATTTTATCACGCGAAACGGTGTAGGTATTCCACGTCACGACCAGCATACCGCAAACAAAAAACATAACCAACGCCATCAAAATTCCAACAGAACCGCGTTCGCCACAAACGGTGTGACGAAATCGGCGTAACATTTTACACTCGGTCTGTTGCGATTGTAGCGCGCTCATTTCGTCCTCCATTGCCCATTACTCAAAGTCCACGTATCGCCAGCACCGTCATCATCGTCTTTTTCGCTATACGGAGAGGATGATGAACTTTCGGTAAACGTAATTTTCCCCAATGCCTTTTGCGCCGCCTCTTCCCATGGCATTCCACCGGCACCAGCCACTGCACCTGCCGTTTGCAACTCTAATCGCCTTCCATACTCAACCTCGCACACAAAAGCCTCCTTCAACTTTGAACAACAACCGCTTACAATAGTCGTAATATGACGATACACTCCGACCGAATCCTGCAACACTTGCACTGCATTTTTTTCTTTCTTGCTCTCTGGAGCCTTTTTCAATGCAGCAATTCGACTGCGTGACGATGCAACCTTTTCCTCCACCATAGTAAGCAAACTATTCGCAGAATTATAGAATCCAACGACTTCACCTATACGCGCATTGACAACCTTAAGTTGCTCCTCCAGTGAACGCCGCTTCTCCTCCCACTTCTTGCGGACAACGGTTACTGCTTCAGAAGGATTGCCTGATAAAGATGCATATTCTTTGGACAAATTCGTAAGCGTGGGGCTCGAACTTTTCCCATCAATCATCTGCTGAAGTTCGTCCCGCTCCTTTTCCAAAAATCCACGAACTTGACCCAGTAAACTATTCATCTCACCGATGGCATTATTCGTTGCATTGACCGTGGCACAGTACACATGCAGATCAGCCAAAGAGGAGCCGGAAGAGGATACATAAGGAATCGCCTGCTTCGGATAACGGCGATAGTGCGTATAATCGTTCTTCAGCCATTCCTTCTCTAATGAATTCCTCGCATAGAGTTGAAGTGTGCCTTGTAATATACAGCAGTAGGTCCAACTTTCCCTCGTCGCCATCTCCCACAGATGAATATACTCTTTGCCACTTGCGAACGCTTGTAATTCAAGAACGTGCTTCGTTCTTGCCCATCTGCCGCGTACCGTCAATGATTCTTCAGACAAACGATATTTAATGAAAAAGAGAATCCGTTTGAGATAACGCCCCATCTCTTCCTTTAACGCATCTATTGCCGCCACGGAAGCCTCATTAGGTGATTCCTTATACACCACAACGGGAGCGGCGAAGTCGAGTTCCTTATTGGCAATTTCCGGTTCAGCCATGACAAGCGCACTCCCCACTGCACACACGCCCGGCTTCTTCGCTTGAATACCTGCTCCCGCAGAAGAACCAAACACAGGGAACAGCCAATCACTTGCCACCGGCCACGTCACCGTGACCGTAGTCAATCCGCGCAAACTCTGCCCCTTAGCCTTCTTATTAATACATCGCACAGGATAATCCAACAAAAAAACATCGCTCGTATTCGCCGAAACTTTAATCACGTCTCCACCACGTGCGCCAATCCGCTCCGCCGCAGTCGAAGCTCTCCGAAGATAATGCCGCCAACGGTTAAATTGCCCCGAAGCATAGTCAGCATTCAACCATTTATTATATGCGGTGCTAATCGCGGAAACCTTCCCACTAAGCCACGATTGTGCCGGTTTCAAAAGCGCCGTCGCAATCGACCCTATAACGTTGTCAACCATCGGGCCCAAAATCTTCGCCGCTAACATGGCAGCCATTCCGCCCAGGTTTCCAAGCTTGCCCCCTTGCGACGCTGCAAACGCTTCCGAAAATCCGGTCGCATCAATTTTAATCTCGCCAAGGAGGGCTATACTCGGCGCAATCAGCAAATCCTCCACCAAGTTACCTATCACCGAATTACTTGAAATAGACCCCATTGTACACGTTGACATTAAAAGAACAGTCGCGACATTTGCCTGATTGTTCAAACGATTCACCGCATTAATTTCATTGTTGACCGATTGCAGGCAAGAACTCAAACCGCCCATATCTTTAATCGGCTCGAACTTCTTCGCGAAAAAGCTCATATCCTTGGAACTTTTGACTTTAACCATCCGACCGACCGTCCACGCCGTATGATTCGCCATAACCGTGGCATCCCATAACGTTGCAAGCTCTACGAGCATCGACAACATTGCCAAAAAAAGCGGAGCCAAAAGGGCGAATTCCAAATAGACGGCACCTCGTCCGGCACACATCCTACGATGTCCCCGCTGAAGCGCACGACGATCCGCCGTACTCCTTTTCGGGAAAATTTTTCGTAAGGAAAAGAACATTGTTAGAACTTATAAAAGAGAGCGAAAAGCGTACCTGCCGTAATAGCAATCCCGTACGGAATCATCGGCACATTGCGCAAACCGGAACGCTGTCGTGCCGTACCGCCAAAAAGGATTCGACACGCATTTGCCAGCGTACTCCAAACACGTCCATACCACACCATAAATACAATCGCTAAAATGCCTCCCGCTAAACAGGTATGACATAACGCAACCAAAATTAACGGCCAGCCCACCATCGCCCCGACCGCCGCCATCAATTTCATATCCCCGCCACCTAAAACACCCATCAAGCAAAATGGAAGAAATATGCCACCACCGACCGCCAACCCAATACTTGCCGAGAGAAGCCCCGACCCATCTCCCTCAATAAAAGCACTCCCCAATCCGAAAACCATTCCCGCAATCGTCAGCCAATTTGGAATCTGCCGCCAACGAATCTCCGTATAACATGCCACGGCAAACATCAACGGAAGAACAAGATGAACAAGTTGCATACAACCTCAAAAAATAGGAAGACGAAGGAGGACTTCTCGCAATTCAAAATCAGCCCCTAAGGCTCGATAGACCCACGACCCGGGCGCAAAAACCGCCGCCGCCGTCAAAAAGACAACCGACGTGAGCAGACAGTATTCCATGTAAACACTACCGCGCGCAGAAATGAGATTTCGCCATGTCCTTAAACTTCTTCTCATCCGTCAAGCTCCTCTTGTAAAGACCTAGAGCGTGTTAAGTAAAAACTCTCACTCGACACGCTCCGCGAAAATATTCCCTCCCCAAATGTGGCAGAGGGAAGACCATCTCATTACTTCTGACCGGGGGCAACTTTATCCACATTCGCCTTCAAATCAGCTTTCTTTACACCCTCAGTAACATTGTGCGTCTGCTCACCGGTAGCAGAGAAAAGACTCTTTAATTCATCGCCGAAAAAAACGGCTGCTACTGCGACCACAATGGCCACAAGACCGGCAAGTAATGCGTACTCAATAAACGTTGCACCCGACTGATTGCGCAATTTACGTAATTTCATGTTCTGTCCTTAATTTACTTCCCATAAAAGGTTCCCGCACGGCGGAAGCCAAAACTCATTTCTTCGGTGTCACCGAAGCCGTCTTTTCGCCCAAAGCCTGAAAAAACGATTTTATCTGCTCTCCGAAAAAAACAGCCCCCACCGCTCCAACAATTCCAATCAATGCGGCTAAAAGAGCATATTCCAAAAAGACCGATCCGCGTCTCTGCGGTGTCAAAAAAATGAGGCTGGGCCATTTTCCGACCAACCAATCCAATGTCGAACGATTCAACATAACATCCCCTTCTCTTCCTCTAAAGATATCCAACAAAAACAATACTACTACGGTTTCTTTTTTTTGTCAAATTAGTTTTTTTGTCAAATTAGTTATGCAAATTCGAGAAGCCTAAAAGCGATTTGCGCCACGGTTTCTGCGATATCGCACGGCGGTACTACCGCGTGTCATTCTGCATAAATACCATCACAAAGTTACGCTCCAAAATCGATCCGTATGCAGAGTGGCACCGTTTATGGCACGCGGAAAGAAGGAAGAGACTCATTGAGGCAGACCGCTTACCTCAATGAGGTACAAGGTCTGCCTCACTGAGGTACAAGGTCTGCCTCACTGAGGTACAGGGTCAGACCTAATACTTACTTTGGAATAGCAGTCCACAGAGAGAGGCATGAAAGATCGCGCGTATATCCCGCAAAATCCTTTCATGAATTGAATGTCCGCTTATTAAGCGCGTGTATTCGCCTCCCATTACTACATCTGATTGGATCGGAGCTATGTACGCATGGCAGATTTTGATATCATACGCTTTCACAATAGGAGCTTGAAGTCATGGCAGGATTTGACATTGAACGTATCGCACATTTGGCACGTTTGGATTTAACGGAAGAAGAGAAAATTACTTTTGGCGGACAGTTGGAAACGATTGTCGCCTATGTGGATCGGATTGCCACGTTGAACGTGGACGGATTGGTTCCGACGCTCCATGGGCATCAGGTGAATAATATTTTCCGCGCCGATGTTCCGGTACAGGGATTGCAGACGGAGGACGTTCTTCGTAATGCGCCTGCACGAATTGATGATGAAATTAAAATGCCGAGGGTGGTGGAATGAGTATCAATCTTAAAGGGCTCACGATTGTTAAGGCGCTTCGAGCATTGGAGTCGGGCGCCATCAGTTCGGTGGAATTGGTACGAACGCTACTCGTGGCGATGGAGGCTTCGCAAAAAGAAATTCACGCCTTTGTCACAATTGATGGCGAAGCGGCGTTGAAGCAGGCGGCAGAATGTGACGCATTGCGTGCGGCAGGAACGAAGTTGCCGTTGCTCGGGATTCCTATCGCCATTAAAGACAATATGAACGTGACGGGGCAACCGTGTACGGCGTCGTCTCGCATTCTTGAAGGCTATTGCGCTCCTTATGATGCCACGGTGATTGCGCGACTGCGGGCGGCGGGAGCCATTTTCCTCGGACGTACCAATATGGACGAATTTGCACTCGGCTCTACGACACAGACTTCGGGATATGGTCCCACGGAAAACCCTGTGGCACGTGGCTGTATCCCCGGTGGTTCTTCCGGTGGCAGTGCGGCGGCGGTTGGAGGCGATTTAGCAATTTGCGCGTTGGGCAGTGATACCGGCGGATCGATTCGCCAGCCGGCATCTCATTGCGGGTTAGTAGGACTTAAGCCGACGTATGGGCGCGTGTCACGTTACGGAATTGTGGCGTGTGCGTCTTCATTAGACCAAGTCGGACCGATGACGAAAACGGTCGAGGATGCCGCGCTCTTGATGAACGTCCTTTCCGGACGCGACTGTATGGATGCGACAAGCCTTGACCTTCCGGTGCCTGATTATACGCAGGCATGGGCGAACGATTCGGGAACGCAACCGCTAAAGGGAATGACGATTGGGCTTCCGAAAGAATATTTCGTTGAAGGGCTCAATGCCGAAGTCCAAACGATTACGAACGCCGCGATTGATCGGATGAAAAGCTTGGGTGCAACGGTTAAATCGGTTTCGCTTCCGCATTCAGACTTTGGGATTCCAACGTATTACATTTGTATGACCGCGGAAATCTCAGCGAACTTGGCACGTTTTGATGGCGTGCGTTACGGGTTGCGCGTGCCTTGTGACGATGTGATTGAACAGTACAAGAAAACGCGTGCCGCAGGCTTTGGAGCGGAAACCAAGCGACGCATTTTACTCGGGACGTTTGTCTTAAGCAGCGGTTACGCTGATGCGTATTACAATCGTGCGCAAAAAGTGCGCACCCTCATCCGCCAAGACCTCGAAAAGGCCTTTAAGGAATGTGACATTTTGCTTTCACCTGTGACCCCAGAACCGGCATGGCCGTTGGGCGTGTACCAAAATGACCCCATCAAGAACTACCTTTCGGACGTGTTGACCGTGGGCGTAAACCTCGCAGGATGTTGCGCGATTGCAATCCCTGCCGGCGTGACAATGGAGGGAAAACCGGTAGGCGTTCAGTTCATCGGTCCGAACTTTGGCGAAGAAGTCCTTTTCCGCGCCACCCATGCCTTTGAGACAGTCGCCAAGGAGGTGTTGTAATGGACTACGAAATCACCATCGGATTGGAAACGCACGTCCAACTCAAAACGCAGACCAAAATGTTCTGCGGATGCGGCACTGAATTTGGCGCAAATCCGAACTCGCACGTCTGCCCCGTTTGCCTCGGTTATCCGGGCGCATTGCCTTCGATGAATGAGGAGGCCATTCGTTTTACCGTTTTGGCAGGATTGATGCTCGGATGCAAGATCAATAGTTACGCAAAGTTTGACCGTAAGAATTACTTTTACCCCGATATGTCCAAGAACTACCAGATTACACAGCTGGACTATCCTTTGTGCTTAGGTGGCGCGGTAGACATTGAAACGGCTTCAGGCAAAAAGGCGGTGCGCCTCACGCGGATTCACTTGGAAGAAGACGTTGCCAAACTCACGCACCGCGCCGGATGTTCGGGCGTGGACTACAACCGCGCCGGACTTCCTTTGATGGAAATCGTTTCTGAACCTGATATGTGTTCCGTAGAAGAAGCGATGGCATACCTTGCTTCTCTAAAGGAAATGATGATTTATGCCGGCGTTTCGGAATGCAACCTTGAAGAAGGCAATATGCGTTCCGATGTGAATATTTCGCTCCGCCCCAACGGTCAAAAACAGCTCGGCACAAAGATTGAAATCAAAAACATGAATACCTTCAGTGGCATTCATGCGGCACTCCTCTACGAAATCAATCGACAACGTCTCGCTTTAGATGCAGGTCAAACATTGCATCAGGAGACACGCCGTTGGGATCCCGAACTCGGCGAAACGCAAGTCATGCGCACAAAAGAAAATGCCGATGATTACCGTTACTTCCCCGAACCCGATTTAATGCCGATCGTCTTGACCGCCGAACAAATCTATACGTGGGGGAAGCAATTACCCGAAGCTCCCGGCAAACGTCGGGAACGCATGGTCGCCGACTACGGCATCCCCGAATATGATGCTGGCGTATTAAGTGCCGAACGTGCATGGGCGGACTTCTTTGAAGCCACCGTAAAATGCTGCGGTAACGGCAAACTGACCTCCAACTGGATGATGGCAGAAGTCTTAGGCTTAGTCACCAAAACGGGCACCACGCTTCAAGAAAGTGCGTTAACACCCGAATCTTTTGGCGAACTGCTCACGTTGATTGACACCAAAGCCATCAATGGACCGACCGCCAAAGCCCTTCTACCCGAACTCTTTGAAAAAGGCGGCAGTGCGAAAACGTTGGTCAAAGAACGCGGACTGGGACAAGTCAGTGACACCGGAGCCATTGAAAGCTTTGTCACCACCGTACTGGAAGCCAATCCAAAAGTCGTTGCAGATTACAAAGCAGGTAAACAGGCTGCGTTTGGTTTTCTCGTTGGACAAGTGATGAAACAGTCCAAAGGCAAAGCCTCTCCGCAAATGGTCGGCGATCTGCTCAAACAAAAATTAGCGTAATTGCTCTCTCTTCCTTCACGGCGCGATTCGCGCCGTGCTTTTTATTGTACGTCGCACTCTCGCCCGTAGAGTTCTCCATTTCAAGCGATAAGTCAAAGCCAGAAGTGACACGCCTGAGGAGTGTCATCAAACGGGGTAATCGATTGAAAGGGAAATAGTTAGAGCGTTTCAAGCGTATACGCTTGCGTTCCAATACCAAGGGATTCGGCATGTTCGAGGCACGATTCCCAATGCGTCGTCGGCGACACCGCGCCAAAATGATCGCGCTGTTTCGTGAGACTTTTGGCAAGAAGTGAACCTTCCGTAACCGGTTGACGATTCACCGCATCGGCACACGCGCGATCAATCGCCACAGGGTCAAAGGACGCAAACATCCCAACGTCCGGCACAATCGGAATGTCATTCTCTGAATGGCAATCACAAAACGGTGCAATGTCAATCGCGAGACTAATATGAAAATGAGGGCGCCCATGAAGCACCGCCCATGTATATTCCGCAATCTTTCCGTTCAAAATATCATTCGCCTCATCAAATGCCACCACCACGGCATCGCGCGGACAAACGCCAATGCACCGTCCGCATCCAACACATCGTTCCTGATCAATGCGGGCTTTACCATCGGCAATAACAGGCGCACCGTGAGCACAAATTTTGTGGCACTGTCCACATCCGACACACAACTTTGTATCGACCGTTGGTTTTCCTGCTGAGTGCATCTCCATCTTTCCTGCCCGCGAACCGCAGCCCATTCCAATATTCTTTAAAGCACCGCCGAAGCCTGTTAATTCATGCCCCTTAAAATGGTTTAGTGAAATGATAATGTCAGCATCCATAAGCGCGCGTCCAATCTTCGCCGCCTTGACATAACGTCCACCATCAACCGGCACCTCAATATCATCCGTTCCCTTAAGTCCATCGGCAATAATTGTATGAACGCCCGTTGCAAACGGGTTATAGCCATTGGCATACGCCGTATCAAGATGATCCAACGCATTCTTGCGTCCGCCGACATAGAGCGTATTACAGTCGGTTACGAACGGTTTCCCTCCGAAACGTTTAATAAGATCGCAAACCGTTCGTGCATAATTCGGACGTAAAAACGCAAGATTACCCGGTTCTCCAAAGTGAACTTTTACTGCGACAAACTTCCCCTTCAAGTCCAACGATTCAAATCCAGCCTTAAGGATTAACCGCTCAAGCTTTGTTGGCAGATTGGATCCAAAAACAGTGTGCATATCAGTAAAATAAACAGTCGCAGGTGCTTTCATACATTCTCCTTACTTATTATTCTAACATATCCGCTTTGAAATTCGCCACACGCAGTTCGCGCGCTTCGCGCTGCTTGCGCGATTTCATTCTATCTGTAAGCGGAGCGTGAGCTTCGCGTTGTGCGTAGTTCGTTCGCGTTGCTTGCGCTGTATCCTCCTGCTTCGCGTTGTGCGCAGTTTTGCGGCAGTTTGTACAGATTTAGGCACGAAAAAAGGTCTAAACTCTTTCGAGTTTAGACCTTAAAATTTCCGGCGGCGTGCTACTCTCCCACGGGCGAACCCCGCAGTACCCTCGCCGATGAGGCCCTTCACTTCTGTGTTCGGAATGGGAACAGGTGTTACTTCCTCGCTAGGGCTACCGGAATAAAAT
>JAVVWU010000022.1:0-23996 GCA_036651955.1 Kiritimatiellia bacterium | reverse complement strand
TTGTCCCGCTGAAATAGTTCTGCCCTCTGGTCAATGGAGAGCCAGACGGTAGCATTGTCAAAGGTTGCTTCAACTTTCGTTCTGCCATCTTCAGTGGTGTACATTACGATATCGGTATTGGGTTTGACTTTCGTCATATCCTCTTCAGTGGAGTCCATTACAATGTTGAGATTAGATTTTTTATTCAAGAAATATCCTCCTTTGTCTTTTATGTTTTATCCTCGGCAAGGCTATAAGGGAGTCTTTTCAAGTGCTTCGGCTCTGCCACGGAGTCCGCGTGCGATAGAGCTCGCGGAGGTGACTTGGAAGCTGCTTAAGCCAAATTCGGGCATAATCGCCAGAAGGTGGTCGAAGATATCGGACTGATAGTTTTCGTAAATCTCCCATCCGGTACGATTCGTGAAGCAATACACTTCCAATGGCAATCCTTCTTGCGTCGGTTGCAATTGACGGACAATGAGCGTCATTCCGCGATGAATATAGGGGCGGCTCTGTAAATAGGCGACGCAATAGGCGCGAAAGGTGCCGATATTCGTCAGCTTCCGGGCGTTGGCAAGCGCTTCGGCAGAGGACGGATGTGCGCGATTGTAGGCGTCGACTTCGCCGAGCTTGTCGACTAAATAGTTTTTGAGCAAATCAATCTTCTGCCACTGCGCCAACATTTCCGGCGTGGCGACACGAATGCTGTCAAGGTCGATATAAATCGAACGTTTAATCCGCCGGCCGCCCGATTCTTCCATCCCGCGCCAGTTCTTAAACGATTTCGCAATCAAGTCATAGGCTGGAATGGTGGTAATGGTGTTGTCCCAATTTTGGACGCGGACGGTCGTCAGCGAAATCTCGGTGACGTTGCCATCGGCATTCGCCGAGGGCATTTCAATCCAATCGCCAATCTTCACCATCCGATTACTTGCCAGCGTAATGCCGGCGGTAAAGCCTAAGAGCGAATCTTTGAAAATGAGCATCAGGACTGCCGACAATGCCGTAAGTCCGGAAAGAATATAGACGGGCGAACGTCCGGTCAAAATGGCAATGGTGCCGATGATTCCCATACAGTAGATAATCAACGAAATCGCTTGGAACAATCCTTTGAGTGGCGATTCTGAAATCTTCCGCCGATAGTTGTTAATCCGATAAATGACGGTCAAAACCGAGGAGAATATGGCGCAGAAAATCCACACGAAGTAAGCGCGTGCAAAGGCGGAGAGAACGCTCCGCAGCGGTCCTTCGTTAAACGCCGTTTCGGCGAAAAAAAGAATGATGAACTGTGGCACCACGTGAAGGAGCCGTGGGACGAGTTTGGCATTAAGGACAATCGCGAGCATCCCCGTTTTGTGCCGGACGATTCGTCGGGAGATGAATTTGTAAATCATCTTCAAGAGGTAATAGGCAATCGCGGCGCAGGCAAACATCACGCCCACCATAATCAGTGCACGTGTCGTCGGATTCTCCACGTGCGTGAGCATATCGCGGATCTGCATCACCATTTCAAACATTGTTTTTAACATTGCGCTCCCTCTGACGCCTTCGCGTCTCCGGCTTTTCCGTTCCGTCAAAAAGCTCTCTTGCTAATTCATACGTTCTGCTACGGCGTCACGTTTTGAATTTCACGCATCACAGAAGCATCACGACGAAGCGTGAGAAGTCCCGTAACCGTGCGCAAGCGTCTTTGACGAGATTTCTTATGTGGCGAAAGTAAGCATTGAAGTCGGCACCACAACTGCTGTACCAAAAGGAACACGATAGGCGTTGACGTACTAACACAAAGGGGAAGCTCGTCTAAATGGAAGAATGCACACGTTCGCGGTCTTTGCAAAGCGGCATTGATCTGCGCACACGCCTCTGTTCTCTCTTCCGCTTTAAGTACACTAAAAGCCTCTTTGAGGCACGAATAAACATCCGACAGTACTTGCTGACGTGCTTGTGGACAATACTGCTGACTCCACGTCAGCAACCTGATTGCAATTTCAATATACGAGTGATTGTCCGAATAAAGATCGGAGCTTGACCCACGCCGAATAAAATAGTGATACAACGGCACGGGAAAGATCTTAGCTGTCCGAGCAACCATTTTGTATTGTAAGACGAAAAAATCATCTTCGTGTTCTTTCATTTGAGAAAACGTGATTGCATTCTTGCGAATCAGTTCCAATCGAAAGATTTTCTCCCATAAAAGAGAGTTGATTGATTTTCGCAGTTTGTGATGAGAGGACAATAAAAGCGCACCGGATTTTTCCTTACCGCGTGGATTTGCGGCATTATTTGAAATGCGAGTATAGCTTGTTTCCCCTTCATGTCCCTCTTCAAACTCAAAGAAACAGTGACATTGCACAAGATCGGCACCGGTTCGCTCTGCCTCATTAAAAAGCTTCTCACACATCGATGGCTCATACCAATCGTCGGCGTCACAAAACATACAATACTCGCCACGTGCATTCGCAAGCGCAAGATTTCGCGCCGCAGAGACACCGGCATTCGCGGTTTGATGAAAAACGACGAATCGTACATCTCGCTCTGCAAGTTGCTGAAAAAGTTCAAGCGTTCGATCTGTTGAGGCATCATCAACACATAAAACTTCAAATGCGGAAAAGGTTTGACTGCTCAACGAATCAAGGCATCGCGGAAGCCATTTCTCGCAGTTATATGCAGGTAAAATAATGGACAAACGTGGATTCATCATAAACATCCTCCATCTTGTGGCAGTGTGTACTGTTCCCACGCGTGCGGACGCCAAAGAAAGGCGACGGTCACCGGCGTGCCTTCGGGGAGCAGTGTCGCTTGAAAAAGAAGATCGTCGGTCGCATCGCCATCAAGGTCTTTCAAGCGAATCGTCGCCCAGCCACCGAGAAAGCACGGATCACAAATGCGAAGGCGAAGATCGTTGCCAAAATCAAAGACGCCGTGCGTAGCATCCGAAAAAGTGAGGCGAAGCGTGCTTTGATGAAGATTGCCCAGTTCCAACGTGCGGCAATGTTCCACTGGGAACGTCGTGCTTTCCTGCACATTGCGCGCCCATTGCACGAGATCAACGCGACTCCCGAAAAAGACGGCACAGCCACTCAGCGACATCAACAGAAGTGCGAGTGTGTAGCGGATGCTTTTCATTACAGCATTCCGGCGGCTTGCAGAAGCGCATGGTAACGTCCGCCGATCGCGATGAGTTCGGCGTGCGTACCGCGTTCGAGAATGTGTCCATCTTCCAAGTAGCAGATGAGCGACGCGTGCCGGATGGTCGTCAAGCGATGTGCAATCACAAGTGTGGTGCGCCCATGCGAAAGGCGTTGCAACGCTTCTTGTACGGCGACTTCCGAAAAGGTGTCGAGCGCACTGGTGGCTTCATCGAGAATGAGAATCGGCGGATTCTTCAGAAAGACGCGCGCAATGGCGACGCGTTGCGATTGTCCGCCGGACAGCATCAAACCATGTTCGCCGACTGGCGTAGAAAGCCCTTCCGGCAGTGTCGCGATAAAGTCGGCGAGGTTGGCTTGTTCTAACGCCTCGAACAGTGCTTCATCCGAAGCGCCGGAGCGCCCGAGCAGAAGATTGTCGCGAATGGTACCGTCAAAGAGGAAGGGACGTTGCGCAACAATTCCAATGGCGGCACGGAGCGAGCGTTTTGGAATCTTCGCGGTATCGCGTCCATCGAGATAAAAGGTGCCGGCGGTCGGTTCGTAAAAACGCGGAATGAGTGCGGCAAGCGTCGATTTCCCCGCGCCGCTCGGACCGACAAAGGCGCACGTCGCACCGGCAGGGATTTCCAATTCCGGAATCGTCAGAACGTCTTTGGTCGTACCGGGATAGCAGAAACGAAGTCCGCGAATGGACAGCGCACCGTGAACGACGGTCAGTGGCGCTTCTTGCGCGGCAGGATCGGCTTCGGATGGCACTGCCATAAATTCGCGAAAGCGACGATAGCCGACAAAACCTTGTTGGTACATATCCAATCCGCAGACGACGCGACGGAGCGGTTGCGTGACATAGCGTGAGTACATGAAAAAGACAAAGACTTGCGGAAGTGTCGCCGCATTATGGACGACCATCCATGCGCCGACGGCAATATAGAGGAGCGAGTAGCCTTCGAGAAGCACTTGCGTTCCGGCGAAGAGTGGCGCATACCAGACGTAAACGTGTTCAAACGCGCGACGGAAGCGCGTGTTAATCAGAAAAAACGCCTGTTTCTCTCTGTTCTCGCGCGTAAAGCTTTTAATCTCGCGAATCCCCTGCACGGCATTTTCAACGTGTGAGGAAATATTAGAAACGTGCGTGCGTGTGGTGCGAAGCGTCGAGTGAATGCGTTTTTGAAAGAGGGCGGCAAAAACGAGAATGAACGGTATCGGAATCAGCGTCAGCGATGCCAGTACAGGGTTAATCCAAAACATCACGATAAAGGCACCGACGAGCACCAGTATGATTTCCGTAAAGTCTTCAAGGAGATGGTGCGCCGTTTCGCCGACGAGCATTAAATCTGACGTAATGCGTGACAGCACATCGCCCGTTTTGGTGCGATCGAAAAACTCAAAGGGCAGTTCTTGGATGTGGGAGAAAAAAGCCGTTCGCATTGCCGCTTCCACGCGGATGCCCAGCCAATGTCCAAACTGGATATAGGTCCATTCAAGTCCGCCCGACAGCAGCACGGCAATCGCAAACAAAAGTGATGCCCACAACGTGGCAGTCAAATCGCCAGCTGGCAGATAAACGGTAAAAACACGCAACGCAATAAAAGGAATCGCGACTTGCACGCCGGCGTGAAGTGTTACCGCCGATAAATCAACCGCCAAGAGCAAACGCTGTTGGCGGTAATAGGAAAGGAGCGTCGTCAGTGCCGACATCGGCTTAGTGCTCATTTTTTCTTTCCGAACGCTCTTTTTCAGAAGGCGATTCAATAGATTGTAACTCCGTCAGCAAATTTTGTGCCAACGCCCGTGCAGCGCGCGGAAGCGCATCGGTCACACCGGTTTGAAAATCTCCGCGCGTCAACATCGACGTCGCGCCAGAAACGGAACGGTCTTCAATGAGCGTTTCGCCCGATTCGGCATCGTAAGCGGAAAACTTCGCCACCAGCGTCAAATGATATTCTTCTGGAACAATGGCGTGGTTGCGATCGTAACGCACGGCGCGCGTATTGATTCCAGTAATTGTGCCTTGCACGCGCACGCGCGCTTTTTCAAACGTCGAGAGTTGGAACGTACCGTCCTCAATCAAAGCATCGGCGAATTGCTGTGTCGCAATCGCGCCTGCCATCGGGTACGCGGTGCCATTTTCAAACGCCGGCAGATGAACAGTGCGCAGCTCTTTCGCCACCGCCGATCCACGCATATAGCCGACACAGCCGCTCAATCCGAGGAAGAGCGCGGTCAGAAGGGAGATAAAAAAAGAAGAAGATCGCTTCATAATGTTTCCTTTGGCGCACGTTCATGCAGAGAAAGTTCAGCAATACGAGCCGTCACAGCTTGAGCCTGCGGGGCATCGGGAAATTCCTGCAAAAACGTTTGATAGGCGCGAATCGCCGCATCGATCGAATAAGTTTTGGCGTTG
The DNA here is from genome assembly GCA_036651955.1 of Kiritimatiellia bacterium. Taxonomy (GTDB): domain Bacteria; phylum Verrucomicrobiota; class Kiritimatiellia; order RFP12; family DVOR01; genus Spyradenecus. The sequence goes on along the minus strand of JAVVWU010000022.1, from coordinate 18,461 downwards.
TCGTAGAACGCCGCTTTTTCGTAGGAACCGTTCCGGCGCATTAAATAGATTTCTTGTTGCCACGTATCGAACTTTGCCGCGGAGACGTGCGTCGAACGATAGGCGCGCGCACCGGCAATCAGCCGTTCAAGGTGGCGAAGCCGTCCGGTATCGTTGCGCCACTGATTGGCTTGCTCACGACAGGCGGCGCAGTAACGGTAAATGACCGTGTCCATCGCAGCGTACCCTTGCCATTTGACAATAATACGATCGTAAATGGTGAGCGCACTGGCATATTCTTCATCGGCTTCATAGAGTTCACCAATCCGCAGGAGCAGATCGGGAACGCGTGCCCAGCGCGGTGCGAAGTGGATAATGCGTTCATAGTTTTGGCGCATCGCTTGGCGTGAAGCAAATTTGAATCCGAACAGTGTTTCTTTTTCGTTTCGTGCTGCGAGCGTATCCGCTTGCGCAAAAACATCGACTAAAATCGGTTCCAATGTAAAGCGTCCGGAGAAGTGCGCGAGAAGATAAATTTCGGCATCGTACGCCGCTTGCACATTCCCAAGCTCGGCATTCAGGCGTGCCAGCGCGAGCTGCGCCGTGAGCGCTTCAGCGGTCGCGTGCCATTCGTGTACAAGGGCGTCATAGGCGGACAGTGCCGCTTTTTTATCGCCACGCTGTTCGAGTTCAATGGCAAAGGTTAACTGGTCTTGAGGTGACGCTTTGGAGGGATTAAAAAACCACCACGAAGGTTCTTTAAGCTCAATGATCATCGGGTCATCAATGAACTGCAATTCGGCAGGCGTTTTGCCCATACGCGAATAATCTTGATACTGCGCTTGCACGGTCAGCACAGTGAAAGAAAGGAGAGAGGCTAAAAGAAGATAACGCATAGTGGAAGTATAGCAAAGCAGCGCTACTCCGTTGAACAAAATCGTCGGCGCGCACGCCTACGTTTGAACGGGAACGGTAAAGCGCGTACAAGGAATCGCTTCACCGTTGACAAGCGCACAAAGCACGTGCGGACGCGTCCCATTGGCAATGACGCAGGGGATTCCCTGTTCGGCGGAACGTGTCGCCACGGCAAGTTTGGTATTCATACCGCCGCGGCCTTGACTGCTCTTCGTCTGTGAAACAAGCGCGCTGAAATCATCTTCTGGCGAGACGTTACGAATCAGGCGCGCATTCGGTTGCTCCGGATCGCCATCGTACAGTCCATCAATAGAGGAGAGAATCACCAGCAAATCGGCGTGCAGGAGTGACGCAAGAAGTCCGGCAAGTTCGTCATTATCGGTGAACATCAATGACTCCACCGAGACCGTATCATTTTCATTGACGACCGGAATAATGCCGTACGACCACAACGCGCAGAGACATTGCCGCATATTCGACGCGTGTTCAGCAGTCGAGAAGTCGCTTTTCGTCACAAGAATTTGCCCGACCGTCCGCCCGACCGTATCAAACAGCGCACGGTAGGTATCAATGAGGATCGCCTGTCCGACAGCAGAAAGCACCTGACGGCGTACCACGCGATCGGCATCTTTCGGGAGCGTCGTCTGCGCCCGTCCGGCAGCCACCGCGCCCGACGTCACAATCAGCACATCATGCCCGGCGCTCTTGAGAAGATCGACCTCATCGACGAGCGCGGCAATCCGCGCGATACTCAACCGTCCATCGGGACGCGTCAAGACATTAGAGCCGATTTTAACAACGACTTTCATCTTATTTCTTAGGAAGAGAGGCGAGAAGGCCTTGAATGACAGCAGAGGTAAAGGCGTGACGTTCCATTTCGTTCAGCCCGCGAATCGTCAATCCGCCCGGCGTGCAGACGCGGTCGACTTCCACTTCGGGATGATTGCCCGAATGAAGGACGAGTTCCGCCGCGCCTTTCATCACCTGCGCAAAGATTTCGCCTGCCAGTGACGCCGGTATGCCCATCTCAAGTCCGGCGGACATCCCTGCGCGCAAAAATCGCAACGCATGAGCAATGCCGCATCCGCTCAATGCCGTCATCACGTCAAACTGTTTTTCCGGCAAGACGACAGCAAGACCGACGGCACTAAAAAGTTCTTTCGCAAGCTCAAGCCCTTCTTCGGAGTCGGATGCCAACGCCGTCACGCCCGCTTTAACGCAGACTGCCGTATTGGGCATCGCCCGAACAATCCGCAACGTCTTGGCACGTCCAAGGTCGGCATCTAAATTCTCCAGCGTCACGCCGGCGGCAAGAGAGATGACCGTGGCATCGGGACGAAAAGATTTCACCAGCGAACGAAGCACTTCACTGATTGCCCACGGTTTGAGCGCGACCAAAACGAGATCGGCGGTAGAAACGGCGGCGGCGTTGTCCTGTGTCGTCGTAATTCCGAGGGCGGCAAGCTCTGCCGGCGTCTCCGGATGATTGCGCGTCACGGTCAAATGTTGCGCCGTCGTGGCACCGGAGCGAATCAGCCCCTTCGCCATAGCGCCGCCCATATTGCCGGAACCTAAAATCGTAATGTTCAACGCTTGAACGTTCATATGCGCCTCATTAGTTCATCAGCGAATGTATCGGCGCCGGAATACGTCCACCGTGACCGACAAATTCCGCTTGTCCATCGGGACAACGTGGCGCCACGACCGTGCCGCCGCCAAACAGTCCGCCGAAATCAAAGTAGTCGCCGACCTTCGCGCCCGGCACCGGAATCACACGCACGCCGGTTGTCTTACGTGCACTCACGCCAATCGCGCACTCATCGAGAATAATCCCCGCGAGCGTACTGGCGGCAATATCGCCGGGGAGCATAATCATATCGAGCCCGACCGAACAAACGGACGTCATTCCTTCGAGTTTCTCCAAACAGAGCGTGCCATCGGTCAAGGCGAGTTCGAGCGCGTGATCTTCCATCGGAGGAATAAAGGCGCCGGACAGTCCGCCGACGGAAGAAGAGGCGAAGGCGCCGCCTTTTTTCACCGCATCGTTCAACATCATCACCGCGGCAATCGTACCGGGGCAGCCAATCTTCTTGATTCCCATCGCCTGATAAATTTCGCCGACGGAGTCGCCGACCTTCGGTGTCGGAGCAAGCGAAAGATCGAGCACGCCGAAAGGAACGTCGAGCTGCTTGGCGACGTGACGGCCGATGAGTTCGCCGGTACGTGTCACGCGGTACGTCGTGTGCTTAATCTCTTCGGCAATTTCATCTAACGTCACGGACGGATCCGCGGCAACGAGTTTTTCAACGGCGCATTTGACGACACCGGGACCCGAGACGCCAGCATTGATGACGATTTCCGGTTCGCCCGCTCCCAAGACCGTTCCTGCCATAAAAGGATTGTCTTCAGTAATATTGGCAAAGACCACGAGTTTGGCACATCCGAAGCCGTGCGTACTTTTCGTCGCAGCGGAAACCTCCAACATCTTCTGCGCAATCAGATTGACCGCATCGACATTGATACCGGCACGTGTGGTGCCGACATTGATACTGGAACAGACGTGCGTCGTTTCCGCCAGCGCGCGCGGCAGCGATTCAATCAACGTGCGTTCGCCCGGCGTAATGCCTTTATGCACGAGCGCGGAGAATCCGCCCAATAAATCGACGCCCAATTCCGATGCGGCGCGATCCAGCACTTTGCAGAGTTCCACCGCGGTATCCACCGTATGGCTTTCGAGAAGAATTGACGCCGGCGAAATCGAGATTCGTTTATTGACGACATTCACGCCATAAAGCGTCGAGGCGTCATTACACGTTTTCACCAAATCTTTGGCGACCGTCATCAACCGTTCATAAACGGCGGCGAGCATCGCCTTGGGATCGGGATTCGCGCAACGGTTGAGGTTGATTCCCATCGTACACGTACGGACATCGAGGTTTTCCTCATTGACCATGCGCAGTGTGGCAAGAACGGCTTGATTATTGAGCATGGAACTACTCCTGAGAAATAATGGATTTGATAGGCGTCACATCGCCCGTGGCACGGAAAATCGCTTCATGGCAAATTTGCGCCATAAATCCGTTTTCGGACATCATCGTCTTAAACGCTTCCTGCATCGCTTTCAGATCAGTACAGGGGCAACGGAACGTAATGTACGCCAAATGCGTCACGTGCTTTCCGTCAAACAGCGTCGACCAATCTTCAATATTGATATTGTGATCCGCCATAAATTTTGAAATCGCGAGCATCATGCCGGGACGATCTTCGCCACTGCCAATCGCCACATAACGTGCCGCCGTCTTTAGAATCGCGCGTTTGACTTTTTCAGGATGTGGCATCAATGACAAAACGGCTCCTTCGGGCAGAATCTTCTCCAGCGCCGTTTTCAGCTCCGCTCCGACTTCTTTCTCATGCTCGGTGACAAAAATCAGTGAAAAGAAACCGCTGACAATCGTTTGGCGCATATCAGAGATATAACCGTGTAAGTCGACAATCGTTTGTGCAATATCACGCGTCAGCCCCACGCGATCCGGCGTAATAACGGAAACAAGATAGTTAGATTTGGACATAACGTTCCTTTGAATAAGAGATAAAGTATAGCACGAAGCAGAGATATGCGAAACGGAAAAGGTGCTGTCCTAGACTTGAAGCCCCGGCGCACGGAAACGACCTTTACGATACGTCGCCAACGCCTTTCCGCGAAGGCGCTGCCCCACCCAAGGCGAATCAGCGGACTTCGATGCCATCTTCGCCGGGTCAACGATCCATTCCAGTTCCGGATCGATCAGCGTCCATTCCGCGACAGCACCGTGCGCCAACGTCGGCACCGGCAATCCCAACAGCTGGTTGGGCGCCGTGATCCAATGTTCCGCCCACGCCAGAGGCGTCATACCGCACTGCCGCACCATCACCTCCCACGTCACCGCGACCGCCGTTTCCAATCCGATAATGCCAAACGGCGCTGCCTTAAATCCACGCGCCTTGGACGCTCGCGAATGCGGGGCGTGATCGGTGGCAAAAAGCGTCAGTGTCCCGTCCAAAAGTCCGGCGCGAAGGGCGGCGACATCGGCGCGCGTGCCCAGCGGCGGATTCATCCGCCAATTACCGTCATCCCCCGGAATATCTTCTGCCGCCCATGCCAGATGATGTGGCGTCACTTCCGCCGTCACCGGCAATCCTTCGGCACGTGCCGCACGGATCAGCTCCACACTGCCGGCACACGAAAGATGTTGAAGATGAAGCGCACAGCCGGTCTCACGGCAACGGGCAATGTCATCGCGCACCGCTTCGACTTCTGCCTCGGGCGGAAAAATCGGCAATGCCAACGTACGCGCCACCGGACAGTCGCGAATCATACCGCCGCGTGCAAGGTCGGGACGCACCGCATGATCCATCACCGGCTTCCCTAACTTCTTCGCACGCATCATCACGATTTTCATCGTTTCCGGATTTGAAATCATTGCGCCGTCATCGGTAAAGACTGCCGCACCGGCTTCGGCAAGCGCTTCCAACGGCGCACAAAGCTTTCCGGCACGACTCACCGTGCCACAAGCGGAAGGATAAATCGAAACCGTCGTCAGCGCCGTAGCAGCACGATGCACCAACGCCGGCGTATCGGTCGCCGGCAACGTATTCGGCATCGTAACGACACGCGTAAAACCGCCATTCGCCGCCGCCGCACTTCCCGAAATGAGATCTTCGGCATCGGTCGCTCCCGGATCGCGAAAATGGACATGAACATCACAGAGCCCCGGCACCACGATTAGCCCCGGACGATCGACAATCGTAAGCTTTCCTTCGGCTGGAAGCTTCTCCGGAACGGCGGCAATCACGCCGTCGGCAGTCACATAAAACGCGCCCATTTCATCGCGTCCCGTAGCAGGATCAATGAGACGGGCAAGCGGAATATAAATCGGTTTCTTCTCTATCATTTCTTATACTTTAACATATTTAACGGCGCTCTCTCTATGGCAAAGAGTCGCGCGTTTGTATCCCAAAGAAGAGGCGACGGCACCGCCTCGCCACGCTCGATACTAAAAGGGCGGGGAGCGCTCTCGCTCCCCGCCACGCTCACACCTCCTACTTCGCGCGAACCGTGAAAACGTCACTCATGGCTTGATAAGGAATCGGAAGGCTTTCGTCTCCCAAACGCGTCCGAAGAATGACATTCCCCGTTGCGCCGTCCTCAAGTCCTTCAGGGCACGTAAACTTCACGCTCTGATCGGTCGCGCCCTCCGTGGAGCAGTGCATCATCACGCCGGCGATAGCGAGAAACACACCTTCGTCCTCAACGCCAGCACGGAAGTTCAGCCGCTTACCGCTCAAGAATCCGCTTCCGCCAATCGTCAACGTATTGAGTTCTCCCGTAATCCCGTTAATGAGCAGCTCCACTTGCGGACGTGCCATGTCGGTGCGAACCACCGTACTGGACGTTGCCGCCATACGAAGTTTGCTTCCGGCGGTCGCATTGACGAACACGCGGTTTTTCGTCGCATCCCACGCGGCATTCTGAGAACCGAATGTCCCGCGGACGGACGGCGCAAAACGCACCACGCCACCAATGTTAATCGCACGCCCTTCAGCGGTGAGTTTACCGACCAATTCGGCGAAGTCTGTCAGAACCATACGGATCGTTGGATTCTTCACCGCGCATCCCTCGCTGACCATACGCTTGGCCAAGTCGGTGATGTTGTACGTTTCCTTGAGATCGACAACTCCGGAGAAAACGTCTTTGCCCTGCTTTTGAGAGATCGCGCCATTTCTGACGACGCGATAGTTAATGGACTCAATTGCCGGCTTTGTATCATTGATTATGTCTGCCATGTCAGGCCTCCATTCCTCCCTTTAGTAGACGGACTCACACGGTGGGTCACACCACATCTGCAGTGGGGGATCGCCGAGATGCACCTTTCACGGCGGTGGGACATCTTTTTCTATCTTTTTCTATAATCCGTTCTATTCTAAACGGATAGGGCTGCGACACGCGCGACATTCAAGGCACAAACAGCGCGTAGAACCAATAACTGTGTCGATATTTTTGATAAAAGGCTTCACGCGACTGCGCCGCATTCGGCGCCGCTTGCCGGAACTCCATAAAGAGGGAAACCGTCTCGGGCGAAAAGAGATCGTCGGTCAAATGCGGTTGCTGTTCGGGCGGCACTTCTGCTGCCGCCGCCAATAACGCCTGCTGAAATGCTTTCGGCAATGGACGCTGTTGCCACACCTTTAGAATGACGTCATAATTTTCTAAAAAGGGCTTTGTATCTTTACGCAGAAGCGAGGCGCAGAGATACAGTTCAATCATTTCGGGTGAGCCGTTTTTCAAAACGGCATAACGATTATAAATGCCACTCTCCAACCGCTTTTCGCCCTCAAAGACCGGCGAACCGCTGTCGGCACAGAGCCGCCGATGCCGTTCCGCCACAATCCGCATTTCCTTTTCTACGTCTAACCGTTCCAACCGCTCCGCCTCCGCGCGACGAAAAGGGATCCGCTTCAACTGTTCCAACGATTTCATCGCCAGCGCCGGCTCGTCGCAAATCAATGCACAGCGTGCCAGCAACGCATATTTATCGCCGCTCCACCCTTTATTGATGACACTCTCATAACACCAACGCCGCGCTAATTGCACCAACCCATAATGATACAGTAGCGTATAACCATCAAGTTCCATCATCTCAATGGTTGATTTCTCGTGCGACACCGGCACACTCATCTCAAACAGTGTTTCCGAAAGCTTCCCCTTCTGCCACTGCGCATAAATCCAGTACGCCATCAACATCCGATGACGCTGCACCTGCGTTTCCGAAAGTTCCAAAATCGGACGCAAATCGTTCGCCGCCAACGCCCGTTCGCAACGCAACAGATCGTACAGCGGAGACACGCGATCCATTCCGAACCACACGCTCACGAGAAACAGCGCCGCCAACGCCCACGACGTCAACACCGCCCGACACGGCAACACCGCTTGCGCCACGAGAAACATCAACGGCACTGTACACGACGCGCAATTCCACAGCGTGGCATCCGCTTCCGCCAACAACGGCAAATTCGCCATCAACAAACAGCTCCACGCCGGATCGGCAAATGAAAACCGTTGATACGCCGCGACCATCGCCACTGCGACCACGACACTCCCCACCGCAAAGCAAATTCGCCGCCGCCACCGCGCCACACTCCCGAGTACGACGCCCACCAGCGCACCCATTCCCACCCACGGATACAGCGCGACCGCGACCCAACTCCACGCACCCCAACGCCGCACCGCGCCTGCCACAAACAAAACCACACCGTACGTCAAAAGCGCCATCAAAGGAAACGTTGCATCCTTGAACAGCCACACACTGAACCCGCAATACGCCACCTGCCACACGACCACCGCAAACGGAATAAACGACCACGTCCAGCGCCCCGTCGCCCAGCGCCATAAAGCGCCGACACCGACGCCCACCGCGACGAAACAGCCACCGCCCAGCCACGGCACGCTCCACAAACTCATTCCGTAGCCGGCACACCAGCGCAACGCACCGCCCGGCACCGGATCGCGTACCGCCTCTAAAAATCCGGCGACATCGGCGTAACACACGCTGCGCATACCGAGTTTATACAAGAGCGGCACCGATACGCCCGCCGTCGCCACGACCAGCAGCCAGACGAAAACCGTCACGAACGCTGTCCGCGAAAAGAGTTTCACCGCAAACGCTCCACCAGCGCCCTCGCCGCAGCAACCGTTGTAAACTGAGCCGCCTGCCAGCCACAACGCCGCGCAGCCTCCACATTCGGCAACGTATCATCTAAGAAGAGCAACTGTTCGGCAGGAAGCGCCATCCGCTGCTGCATCAAGTCGTAAATCTCGGCATTCGGCTTCACCATCCGCTCAATGCCAGAAATCAGCTCTGCCTTCGCCAACGCACGAAACTCTTTGGCAATCGCATCGAAATACGGAATAAAATCTTCCGGCATATTCGTTAAAATACCAATCTCATAGCCGTTTGCTTTCAATTCCTGCGCCCATTGAAACGTTTCGTGATTCGGAATCGCCCACGAACGATAATCGGCGTCCTGCAACAGTTCCGCGTCTTCCGCCGACAGCGCGCATTCCAAATCGACAGCAATTCGCTGATACATCTCCGCCGCCGACAGCGTTCCGCCATCGACCGCGCTCCGATAACGCCCCCACCCTCTCAAAACTTCCTGCCGCGTCCACCCCCACCGCGCTTTGACCCACGCATAAAATGCCGGGTCTTGCCGCATCGAAATGACACCGCCAAAATCAAAAACGATTCCTTGTATTCTTTTCATACGCCTATTGTATCGCTTCTATCGCTCAACGACGCAGGCGCGCCGAAGCCATGCCGACACAGAGAGCGGCGCACCGGAAGAAAAAGCCCCCCGTCCGGAAATTCCGGTACGGGAGGCTCGGGTTGGGAAAAGTGAGCGTTAGCCTTCAAAACCGTGAAGGGCGAGGAAATCGGTACGATAGCCGGCAATATCGGTCGTGGCTTCGACGTTTTCCGGCTCAAGCTGTTGCATCAAGACATCGACCGCCGCTTGGATTTCGGAACGCATCTCCCAGTCGTCAATACGGATACGTCCCGCTTCGTCGGTCGGCAGCGTGCCGTCCGGTCGATAGAGACGATCACGAAAGAGACGATCGATTTGATCGAGACAGTCCTCGTGCAGTCCGGCAGGCTTCATCACCTTAAAGAGACAAGAGATATACGGTGGCATTGCCGGAATGACTGCCGAAGCGCGCGTGACCAACGCCTTGTTCACGCTGACGACGCCGAAACCGCCAAGCTCTGCAAGCAGCGCCGTGATCGTCTTGGCAGAAGCCTCAAGATTTTCTTTCGCCTTGCCGAGCGTTCCGGAACGGTAAATGTCTTGCGTGCATTGAGGACCAATATAAGAATACGCCACCGTTTTACAACCGTGCGCCAAAAGTCCTTGCGCCTTGAGAAATTCTGCCCAGAGCACCCAGTCCTCGCCGCCCATCACCTTAACCGTGGCTTCGATCTCTTCCGCCGTAGCGGGTTCGACTGAAACTGCTTTCATTTCGCACGTCATCACATCAAGTGTACGCGCCGTGTGCGCCTTCCCGATCGGCTTAATCGCCGACTTGTAGAGAATGCCGCTCTTCGGATCGGTACGCATCGGAGAGGCGAGCGAATAGACGACGAGATCAAACGGCTTAAAACCGTTGTCGCGTGCAAGCTGTGCGACCGTTTCACGCGTAGCATCGGCGAAGGCGTCGGCGGAAATCGTGATTGCCTTCAAGCCTTCGGCACGTGCGGCGGCATCAAATGCTTCATTGTTGTACCAGCCCGGCGACCCTGCTTTACGTTCATTCGGCGCACGTTCAAAAGAGACACCGAGCGTTTCCGCCTTCATTCCGCCAAACGCTGCGACGATACGCGACGCCAGCCCATAGCCACCGGAACATCCGAGGACGAGTACCGATTTCGGTCCTTGCGTGAGTGCCGGCTGTGCTTTTTCGCGGGCGATATCGCGACGCGTGAACCGTTGACATCCTTCGCCATCAACATTCAGACAAAGACCGCCGCGAACTTTAGGAGACTCAGACATATCACACCTCTTATTGAGCAGTACTGCCCGTCAATGCTTCTTCCGGAACGACGAGACAGAACCATTCCGCCTCGACTGCGATCAAAGGATTCCCGCGCTTATCGACTTTTCCGACGATGATTCCGCGTCCCTTTTGTTGGAGCCGCTTACCCGTTGCCTTCACCGTTTCGATTTCATAGCGCACCGTCATCCCCGGAACCACTTGATTGATGAAGCGGACTTCCATCAGCTTGGCGAAAAGGAACAGTTTCTTTTCCACATCGCCCGACCCCAAACGATAGCCGGCGCCACCGCATTGCGCCATACTTTCGACAAGGATGACGCCCGGCGTCACCGGATAGCTGGGGAAATGCCCCTTATAGAAGTAACGTTCGGCACCGTAATCGACTTCGGCGACCGTCTTTTCCGGCGTCGCTTCAAGGATACGGTCGCAAAAGAGAAACGGATCACGATGAGGAAGAACGGTTTTAATCTTCTCTTGATCGAACATAGGGGGCTCCTTTCTGTCAACAGTGGCAGGCGGCGCGCTTAAGCGCGATATTTCTTGAAGACCAGCGACGAGTTATGACCGCCGAAGCCCAACGTATTGGACATTGCCACATCAATCGTGCCTTCGACGCCATGATTGGGGACATAGTCCAAATCACATTCCGGATCAGGCGTACACAGGTTAATCGTCGGCGGATAGAATCCATCACGCATGGCCAGCAGACAGACCATTGCTTCCAGACCGCCCGTGGCGCCCAAAAGATGTCCCGTCATCGACTTCGTCGAGCTCATCTTCAGCTTGTAGGCGTGCGCACCAAAGACTTCCTTGGCGGCGTGCGTTTCCATCGGGTCATTCAATCCGGTGGACGTGCCGTGCGCATTGATGTACTGCACCTCTTCCGGTTGGACGCCGGCATCTGCCAACGCCATCCGCTCGGCATGAATAATGCCCGAAGCTGCAGGATCGGGAGCGACAATATGGAAGGCGTCACCGCCTGCACCATAGCCGGCAATCTCGCCGTAAATCTTGGCGCCGCGCGCCTTGGCGGACGCTTCACTTTCCAGAATGAGAATCGCAGAACCTTCGCTCATAATAAAGCCGTCGCGATCTTTATCGAAAGGACGACACGCCTTGAGCGGATCAGGATTCGTGGAAAGCGCGTGCATCGCTTGGAAACCGCCAATGCAATACTCTTCAACCGTTGACTCCGCGCCGCCCGAGACGACCACATCGGCACGTCCGGCACGAATCATATCCATTGCCACGCCGAGTGCATCCGTCGAAGCGGAACACGCCGTGACCACCGTCAAAACCGGTCCCTTGGCATTCAGTGCGATCGACACATTGCCCGGACCTTCGTTTGCAATCAGCTTTGGAATCGTGATAGGCGAGAGACGCGCCGGACCTTTATCGAACAGCGTCTTATAAGAAGGACCATCCACTTCTTTGCCGCCGATACCGACACCGAGCACAACGCCGACGCGCTGCGGATCGACATTCGCCTGATCCAGTCCTGAATCGACCCACGCCTGCTTAGACGCGGCGACGGCATACTGCGCGAAAAGAGCCAACCGCTTCGCTTCCTTCGGATCCATGTATTGCGAAACGTCAAAGTCGCGCACTTCGCCGGCGACCTTCACATTCAGACGGCTTGCATCGAATCGCGTAATCTCGCCGATACCGCAACGCCCCGCACGGATACCTTCCCAGAAGGTCTTCACATCATTACCCAGAGGGCAAACCACTCCAAGGCCGGTTACAACGACTTTCTTCTTGTCCATTGACGTATCCTTTCTAAATCACTTCGTCCACTCGACGGTGAGACCACCATACACAAGTCCCGCACCAAACGCGGCAAACAGCAAACGATCGCCGCGATGAATCAGTCCGCGTTCCTTCATTTCATCCAACGCAATCGGAATGGACGCTGACGACGTATTGGCAAACCGGTCAATATTCACGTAAAACTTTTCCACCGGCACATCAATGCGCTTCACCGCCGCATCAATAATGCGCGTGTTCGCCTGATGAGGCACCACCCACGCAAAATCTTTTTCCGTGTAGCCGTAATGTTCAAACGTCTTGAGCACGATATCGCAGAAGCTGCGTACGGCAAAATTAAAGACTGCGCGACCATCCATCTTCAAGTCGCCCGGCGCCTGATGCGCCGTCTCTTCGGTACGAACGCCACCTTCACGCGTAATCGCCTGTGCGCCCGTGCCATCGGCGCCGAGAATATGGAATCCAAGACCGCCCGGCTGATCGCTGTTTTGCAACACCACCGCACCGGCGCCATCGCCAAAGAGACAGCACGTATTGCGATCGCTCCAATTGATCGTACGCGACATAATTTCAGTTGAAATGACAAGTACGGGGCGATCATCCAGCTGCATTAAACCGCGTGCCGTGACCAGTCCGAATACAAATCCGGGGCAAGCGGCGTTCAGATCAAATGCCGCCGCATTCTTCGCTCCGAGCATCCCTTGAATGCAGCATGCCACCGACGGATAAATCGCATAGTCCGGCGTCGTCGTCGTGACAATGATCATCCCCAACGCTTCCGCTTCGATGCCGGCATCTGCCAATGCGCGACGCGCCGCCTCGCAACCAAGCGTGGAGGCATTTTCTTCCGGGCTGACGACATGACGCTGACGGATGCCCGTATGCGACACGATCCATTCATCGCTTGTATCGACCATCTTTGCCAAGTCGCTGTTCGTTAGAACGCGGCTCGGAACAGCCGACCCTGTACCAATTATGTGCGTATACACTGGCGCTTACTCCTTCATAAAACAAATTTCCGAAAGTATCCCATAAAACCGCCCTTCGCGCAAGCTTAGACCGTGCGGCGCACCGCACGCCGGGCGCTCCGCTACTGGATAAACATCCAGAAACGGGCGTTGGCGCGGCGGAGATAGAGACCATCACCTTCACAACGGAGCGAATAGTTGCTACTGACGCGCTTATTCTCAAAGTCCGTAGCACTTTCATAAACTCTTCCAAAGATATACGGCGACCCTTCGCGGTTCTTCCATCCGAGAATTTTAACATTCGCCGCCGCCGCGCCTGCTTCAATATCCAGAATGACATCCAGCTTAATTTCATTCGTGTTTTCTTTGCTCGCCGTATTGCCGATCGTATCTTCGACCATTACCGGCACGCGCACCGTCTCCGCCTCGATCCGCGACACCCACGGCGCATCATCCATCGCATGATCGCGACGAATCAGCACCTGCAACTGCGAATGTGCCGTCAAATCGAGCGTTCCTTTGACCTTAAGCGTCGCCGGAATCACTTCTTTCACCGTGAGATTGTTAACCGTCTTTCGCGATCCGTAGAAACTGCCACACAGCGCGCCGCCTTCCGGCACCGTCACCTTGCGTCCCGAAACGCCGACCGTACCGTTACCGGAGAGACGTCCGCCCACCTTGACATCGACCGTGCCGCCCCACGTGCCAATAACACTCGCCTCGGCGCCAGCAGCAATCTCCAACGTCCCGAGCGTTTCCGCCGTCGAACTTCCTGCGAGAACAAAACGCGGCACCGTACCATCGGTCGTTGCCGACATCACGCGCAGCCCCATCCGCACCACCTGCGTTCCAACACTATTTCCGGCAACCGTTCCCGAGAACGTGCGCGATGCTTCGATCTCCGCCGCGCTTGCTCCTGCCGGCGTATTCGGCAATGCCACCGTGAGGAAACGGTTGGCGTTCCATGCTTCGGAACTTCCGAGACGCGGTTCGGTGCTGAGAGCGCCAATTCCCGTCAATCCTGCCACCTTCAGTTCCGGCGTGACGCCTGCCGGAACCGTTGCACCGATCCAGAGCGCATTCGCCATCGTCGGCTGCACCACGTCCAGCACCGTCTCCGCGCCAATGACAGCCGCATTCGCGTTCAAGACGAGATGCCCGCGCGCCGATTTATAACGGAACGTCGCGACCTTCAATGCGGCACCGCTCAACGCCGGATTCCTCACCGGTGCTTCCAGACGCGGCGTGGACGTCGATTCCACCGAACTCGTCGCCGCCCATTCAAAGACCGTCCGCGCAACTGGCGCAACTGCCTCTTCATTCACCGCAAGCGTCACTGGCACGCTTCCGTCCAGCGCCACATCAGGCGCATACGTCAGAATCCGCTCGACCGTATCGCTCCCGATGCCCGGTGCCAGCGTAATCTTCGACTGAATAGAACGATCCGACGACGTCAAAACGACCGCCCCCTTCGTCGCCTTTACTTCTTTCACACTGTCCAAAGAGGCACCGATGGACAGCGAATTGCCACCGCTCTTTTCAATGATGCCGCGACCATCGCCAAAGAGCGGACCGTTCAGCGCATATCTATCGCCGCCCGCCAAGACCATCTTCGCGTCGCCCATCAACGTCACCGGAATATCCAAAGGCTGACGACCGTACGTCAACGCCTTTTCAAAGATTGTGGTACCGCCGAGAAGCCGCAGCGTCGCCGCTGCGCTGACGAAGCTCACCGGACGCCGCAGCGTCAACGCCGCCGTACCGGTTTTCATAAAGTCGCCCTCGACTTCCATCATCGCGGCGTCACCCGAGCCTGTCACCGTATAATCGTGCGCCGTAAGATCGCCACTCGCGGGAAGACTATTGGCGCAACGGAAGCCTGACAACATCTGACGCGGCAACGTCCAATCCAGCGTCCGCGCCGAAGCGGGAATCGGATCATTGGGAGCCAACGGCGCCAGATCTTGCAACGTCGCCGACGGCTTCACGCCCGTCGATACTGCCGGATCGGGCCACGCCACAAGCGCCGTGCCGTTCACCTTCAACCACGTCTCGCCGCGACCCCAGTTACCGGCTCCCTCTGTGACACCTGCCCACGTATAGACATCCGTTCCATTCCCGATCGGTGCCAATGTGACCTGCGTACCGCCGTCATCTTTGACCGTCCAGCCTTTTTCCGCCCACGCTTGAAGTTGCGCGCCGCCGAGTTGGAAACGCCCTGCTCCTGCACGCGTACCGCCGTCAATCACAACGAGTGTATAGGCATGCCCCGTAGACGCATCAGGAATCGTCATTCCTGCCGGCAACGAAAGAATCACCGGCCCTTCAAACGTAACACGTCCTTTGAGTTTAAGCGTTGGTAACGTCGCATCCGCCATCGCCACCGTCACCGACGCTCCAAATGAACTTTCCCCGACTATCGTCAACGGCTGCTGAAGCGCAATTTCCGATCCGGAATCAAAGCGCAACAATCCGCCATTCAAACTCACCGTACCGCCTGCCGCTTGCAACCGGCTCGCAGCGCGGAACGTCCAGTCGGCAAGCATCAGTGGCTCGACATTATTACCGAGCGGCGTAAGACTGCCCGACAGCAATACTGAACCGCGTTCAACCTCCATCGGCAGACAAGAGAGCCAGCTGCCACGAATCGCCAACGTTCCTTCGCCCGTCTTCTTCAGCGTACTGCGTGGCGTGCGCTCCGGCGTCAGCCAATTTCCATTCATTTCCAACGTCGCGCCCGCCCCGACGTCAAACGTCGAGGAACGCACCAGCGCCGTTTCGCCACCAAACGCTGCCGTCCCGCTTCCCGTCACACGAATCGTTCCGCCGACGCGAGCCGACGACTCCGTCTGCACCTTTGCACCGTTCGGAGACGTCCCTGCTTCCAAGTTCAACGTCCACTCCGGCGATCCGCCCAACGCCTTCTCCGTCGTCAGCAGCACCGTTCCTGCCGCCGCCACCGTGAGACTCCGCGCCGCCAACCGCGCCGCATCGTTTCCGCTCAAGACCAACGTCCCCGCTTGCACGTCATAAGACAAATCATTGTCCGTCGACGACGCCAGCGTGACCGTCGTGTCGGCACCGTTCTGACGAAGCAGACCACTGCCCGAAATCACGCCGCGCCACGTCTGAACGTCAGACGCTGTCATTTCATAAATCATCTCTGCTCCGGCGCCGATCGACAGTGCCGCCATCAGCACGTCCTCATCTCCTACCGCTGGCGTTTCTGCCTTAAACGGCACTTTTTGCGTCACCGTGCCGCCGGCAATATTGACCGCCGCCGCTCTTCCACTCACTCCGCCCAAGACGATTGGCGCTGAAAATTCCGCCGCACCGCTATTCAGCTTCCACAGCGACTTCTTTACCGTCAGCTTCCTTGCCAACGCAAGAGACGCATCAGACGCCGCGAGCGTAATTTTCTTCCCTGCGGACGGATCGAGAACCAACGCTTCCGTCGTCCAATGATGACCGCGGTCGTCCACCGTCAAAGCAACATCGCCCGTCTTTGCCGGAACGTTTGCCGTCTTAGGATCCTCTTCCACATTGGGGAAAATGACGAGCGTCGCGCTCCCCCCCGTCGTCCAATTCGTGTCGCTCCAATTCCCCGTCGCCTTCTCTTTCCAGACATAGGCACTCGCCGTCGGCACCAGCCACAGTCCATCCGTCCGCGATTCGAGCGTTGCATTCAGCGCCGCCGCTTCCATCGAACTCCATCCAGAAATCGAAGGTGCCGGCGTTACGCTCCAAGCCACCAATTTCCGTGCGGCAGAAAGCGTGGAGCCGAAGTTCAGCAGTTTCACCGTCAACGTGGCAGGAAGCGACAGGCTCGTGTTAGCGGTCCCTGTAATCGTCAGAATGTCGCTATTCGCCAAATCGCATTCCAGCGTACTCTTCTCTCCCAGTGTGAGCGTCGTCAGCGACAGCTTACCCGTCGTTGCGCCCGGCGCACCCGAACGAAGCGTTGCCTCCTGAACGACCAACGGCGCATTCGCCCCAAAAATGCCGGTTCCCTCCAAGCGCCCATTCGCCTCCACCGTAATCGGTGAAAGATTGGTCGGATTCTGCGTCGCCGCTCCCAAAAGGAAACGCAACGTGCCGCCCTCTTTCACATTCAGAATAGCCGTTACAATATCACCGGCGATAGGCGTACGCTGAATCCACGTACCACCGCCGCCAAAGTTCATTACGCCATTTAATTGAGGACGATTCGCCACATCGTATCCGCGCGCCACGGGGACATCGGAGTCCAACGTCGCACCGCGCTTCACCAGCAGATGCGTCGCCGTTGCCGAAACCGTACCGTCCGCCATAATAATGCCGCCGACCGTCACGCCGGCATTTAACCGCGTCAAAAAGCCGATACCAGAATCGACCGCAATCGTCCCGCGGTAGGGGAAAATAATGACGCCATCTTCAAAAATCATCTTACCGCCATTGCGCAACGTGAGCGGTCCCGTCCGCGTATCGTCCGTTTTCGTGACTTGCCACGAACCGTTGTCCAATATCGTTAACGGGAAGCGTACATCTCCGTCGCCGCCATCCCATTGTTGAAAACCATAGGCAATCTTACCGCCATTACGCGCAAGAATCGTCCCGTTCACGAAAGCGCCACGCTGAGATCCGCTCTTTTCAAAAAGAACGGTACCGTTGCCTTCGGCGACAATCGTTTTGCCTTCCGGTAATGCGCGATCATCGTTATCATCAAAATAAAGACGCAAGACGCCTTCCTTGCAGAGCGCACAAATATCGTCCGCTGTCTTGAGTGAACGATAACGCACGGAAATCTGATTCGAACCGCTCTTTCCTAATCGTCCCGCACCGGTAATCTGACTCTCGCCATTATACGTATAATCGACTTCTCCACCCAGCCACAGCGTCCCCGTCTGAATATCCAAAGCACTATGGATCGGATACGAAATCGTTAAGTCGGCAGGCGCCGCCTTCACCAGTTGTGATGTCGTCGATTTCGGTGCATCGCGTGAAACATCGTCATACATCCAGCGCCAATCGTTCGTCACCGCCCCCAGCTCTTCGCCGAGCGTGAACTTCACCTCCGGCGCCAAAGCGACAATCGGCTGACCGACGAAATTGCGCGTATTCAGATGAACGGTTGAGTGGGCACTCATGTCGTTGAAATCAATCGCTGCCGTGCGAAGCTTCCCTTCGCCCGAAAACTTGAACTCTCCTGCTCCACGGAAACGTAACGTCGCCGCCACCGCATCTTGATCCAAGATCGGATCTCC
>JAVVWU010000021.1:0-26651 GCA_036651955.1 Kiritimatiellia bacterium | reverse complement strand
TAGCGATCAAGTTCAAAGCTCCGGCGCCACTTTTCTTCAGCGTAAAGCTTCCCAATTCAATCGCTGTCGTATTCGCACCATTTGCGACTGTAAAATCCGCATTCCCAGCCGTTTGCAGTTCGACATCACCCAACATCAAAATCTTTTGCACCGTCACCGAACTATTCAAGACCATCTTGTGTGCAACGCCGACTTTACCTTTGACCGTCAGCGTCTCCAAACTCACGGACGGCGTGTCAATCGTCAACGTCAACGGAGTTGTTCCCTGTCCAAAATCAACAACGACGTTCCCTGCAGTCGGCACCACCCCCGCAGACGCAAGATTCGTCCAACGATTCACATCGCTCCAGTTACCGTTCCCAGTTGCCGTCCACGTGGAAGGCGGCGGCAATGACAGTACAAGCTTATTGTCAACTTCAATAGTCACCGTCGGCAAACCATTCGCTCCCTTTACTTCAAAAACCGTTGCTGCTGGTGCCGATATTAACGATGTCGGGAACTCAACTCTTCCAGCGGCGAGTTCCGCTACCGTTGCTGTAAGAACAATCTTTGCTCCGTCTGCAATCGAAGCAATCCTCGGGCGCAACGTCCCCACCATAACAGTCGCCGTCTCCGCCACGGCAAGCGTGCTTGTGGCATCTGCCGTCAGATTCGCAAACGTCACATTCTTTCCTGTCCCCTTCACCGTAATCGCCACGTTCGTCGCTGTCACCGCACCGTTCAGCACAATGTCGTGCGTAGTAGCATTCAACGTCACCGCACCTGCCATCGTCACTGCGTTGGCAAGCGTCAACGCCGCACTGTTCGGCTCAAGCGTACTCCCAGCCTTCAATGCGAGCGTACCAGCAGGAAGCGCATTTGTTTTCAACGTTGCTCCTGTCACATCGGTACCGCCACTGTACGTATTCGCCGCCGACAATACCGCCGTACCGCCCGTAATATTTAGCTTACCTTCACCCGAAATGATTCCCGAGAAATTTGCCGTCCCTGCACCACTCTTCGTCAAGCCCACGCTCAGTTTTAACGGTGCCGATACGTTCAATGTCGCATATGCCCCCACGTCTAAGCTCGGCGTTTCACTATTTACTTTGAATCGTTCGCCTGACATTGTCGCCGTCACGGGCGCATTCGCAGCTCCTGCCTCGACCGCAATAATCGCACTCTTTTGGAGCAAAAATCCATTGTCATTAGTACCACCAAAAGCGCCACTTTTTAACGTACCGCCGTTTTTAAGCAATATTCTCCCTGAAAACGTTTCATTCTTATTCGTTACGTGTAGCCGCTCCAACGTACCGGAAACTTCCGCAACCGTGACGGTATTCGCTCTATCCCATCCAATCAAGTCATTTGAGTTCCATACCAATGTTGCACCAGTATCAACCTTAAACAGTGGCGGTGCAGACGTAAACCCAGCACCATTACCATTCGATGTTTTAACAATCGTCAATTTACCTTCCTTCACAGTAATATTCTTCACGCCGTCCGTGACACCTTCCATTGTGAGCGATAAATCACCAACTCCCGTTTTAATCAACGTCCCACTCGCCGAACCGGTCGGCACTTTCCCACCGGGGAGCATCGTACTCTCTCCGACCGAGAGCGTACCATTCACCACCGGCGCTGCCGTAAAGGTCGTGGTGCCGGTCGTGGTCAGTGTGCCATTCGCCGCAATCGTGGCAACGCCGGTAAAGGTCGTGGCGCCTGTTGTAGTCAGCGTGCCATTGACCGCTGTCGTACCGGAAACGGTCAACGGCGTGGCAAAAGAAGCAGTGGCATCAGCTCCAACGGTGACGGAGCCAGCGGTAACTAATGTGGTCCCCGTAAAATTATAAGCTGTGGTAGTAGCATTCAGCGCGATTGAAAGCGGTCCAACCGCTACACTCACCGGAATTGTTGCCGTAATTTGACTGGCAATATTGCCAAAGGTCACCGCGTCATTATCCGCAAACGCGACTGAGCCGCCCCCTGTCATCCAACTGGTATTCGTTTTGTCCCACGCACCGCTCACACCTCCGCTCCATGTCAAATCTCTTGCGAAGGCGAAAGAGCCGCAGAGGCAAAGCCCGACACAGAGGGAGTACAAGAGAGTTCTCATTTTCATTCAATCCTTTCAAAACACATAGCAAGCGAAGCCATAAAGCCTTCTCAAACTTTGAATAAACTACTACAAACTCCCCCCCCCGTCAACTTTTTCGAATCGAACGAAGCGCCGCTACGCGCACACGGCTCTCCGCACCTCCTCTTGCGAAAACGGCACGCGCATTCGCGCAAAAAGCGCCACCGCAGAAGCGGTGGCGCCTAAAGATGTCTCTCTTCTTTTGAAGCTCGAGCGTCGATCTTACTTTTGAAGCTCGTTGGCTTGACGTTGGGAAATCAATACCGCCTTGAAGAATTTACAGTCGGTATTCAAGATGAACGTCTTTTCTCCATCGAGGTCGGCAGGATTTAACGTGGTCACAAAACACCAAGCGTCCGAAAGCGCGACTTTCCCCAGCAACACCAACGTACCGTCACCTCTCAACGTGGTAATGGGCTCTGTCCCCTTTACAAGACGCAAGCTCAATGTCGGCTTCGGAGTGCCCAAGCTTTCCGAATCGTCGCCGACCGGTTCGACATAGCTGCCGATTTCAGTAACGCTTAAAGCGACATCGCTCAAGTTCACGGCGGCAGAGTCGCTGCCCAACCAATACTTTTCAGCGGCGGTCAATCCATCGGCGGCGGCAGCGGTCAAAATGTCACCCGGTTTTGCCTGATGAACCCAGTCCATAAAGCCGGCATCTGAGGAATCGCCCAACTGTTGGGAATTGGCAAGCATTTGCGCCTCTTTGGTCGCCCGAAGGAGAACGATATAGTCGGTGTCGGCGTTCAACGTGTCATCCACGTAAATGGCAGATGCGGTGGCAAGCGTTCCTGCTGTAGTCGCCGTATAACAGGTACTGAATGAAAGCGCAGAGGAGATCTTGCTTGAATCTACCGCGACACCATTGGCAGTAATGCCTTTGAAGTCCAACCATGCCGGATCCCATCCGTTCACTGAGAGACGATAACGCGTTCCTTTTATCAATGCCGATCCGGACGTAATCGGCGCGCCCTGCCATCCGGTCCCGACGCCATCGACACGGTTCAAGTCTAACTGCGCTTGACCGCCCATCAACTGCGCAGAAAGAATCGCCGTTGTCAAGATCGGTCCCTTTTGCGTACTCTTCGGTTGCGCAAACGTCCACACGCCATTAACGTTGCTGTAGTTGGGACCGGGCAACGTATTATACTGCGTATCTTCAAGATCACGCACCCAGTTAAAGGTCGGCGGCGTCTGCAGATTGGAAAGCAGTTGTGCAGTCGAGAAAGGCGGACTACTGGTGGCCATCGCGCCAAGTGAGTGCCCCGCGATACTGCGCACCTCTCCGACCGTCGTATGATGAAACGTTTCCGAAGCCTTGACCTTCTCCATTCGGGTAATCCAAAGAAAAGGTCCTTCACCTTCATCATTCATTCCTCCGCCGGCGCGATCGTGATAGAACAAAACTTGATCTTCGACTGCACCATTGGCACGAACCAAAATCAGCGAGTAAACACATCCGTTGGGATAAGATGTTGTCTCGCCGCCAGAAGGAATGACAGGGGCTAACGCTTTATCCGTCTTCAAATAGTTGAATGCCGTTGGCTCGTCACTGTGACTGCGCCATTGCAGCCCTTCTGCCAACGTCTTGCAACCCACCGTCGGATCAGAGGTCATTAAGTAGTAGTCCAAGTCATAGGCATCGGCAGAAGTAGACTGATTCAAATTGATACGGGCACTCGGAATCCAACTTTTCAGCGAAATGCTGTTTTGTTCCCTCCAACCAATCGAAGTTTCCGTAGAATCGGTCGTTAAAGGAAGAGACGCCGTACGCACAATGACCTTCCAGCCGTCCAACGACAGTTGCGGGAGACCATCTCCTCTTAGGGCAGACGGCTTCATGGCAAGTTCCAATGCGGAAGGAATCACCACGTGCGTATTGCTACCATCCGTTGCTTGACTTTCAAGCTCAAACGGACGGAACTCGTTCAGCCAGATTGCGGCGCGTGGCACTTCATAGACCCAGCAGTAAGGTGACTGCCCCGACTCCGACTGCTTCGCCTTCGCATTGACATTCACTTCACTATTCGGGAGATACCACGGACAGTAAATCGGGTTCGTCTTGTTTTCAAAGTTCGTAACCGATTGCCAATCGTAAATCGTCCCCGTTTTAGCATCGGCAATGACAATGGCGAAACGGAGGATGGCGCCTTCCTGCCAATCGTCTCCCACCATGGAAATACTACTC
The DNA here is from genome assembly GCA_036651955.1 of Kiritimatiellia bacterium. Lineage (GTDB taxonomy): Bacteria > Verrucomicrobiota > Kiritimatiellia > RFP12 > DVOR01 > Spyradenecus. The sequence continues at coordinate 22,344 of JAVVWU010000021.1, read as the reverse complement.
TCATAAGGTTGATTCGAAATCGTAGCGCCGCTGTCATTGACCAGTCCGGTGGCGCTATTCGCCAATGCCGCCGCCAATTCGCTCGGCTTCATCGTCCGGAAAGACAAGGCACCTTTCTTCGGATCACCGCCCTGCGCCACTTGATAAATCAACGGGACAATACCACCTTGCTTATAGGCAAACGCCGTTCCCTGTTGGGCAGCTTGAAGCTCTTGATAAAGTTTCGCACGCAGTTGCGGCAGTCGCAACGCGTTCGGCGCAGTTCCCAGCCAATGCTGCATATCCCACTTATCCATAAATTTATTCTTGGTTGTGAGATCTTTCGGGAACTCCACTTTCGATTGAGGGATTAAGTTCCAAACGAGGAAGGGGCGCAGTTGGGCATTTGGCGCCGTCAGCCAGTCACGAACAACGCCCGCCGTGACCAATCCGCTCTCCGGATCAATGACCGTCGCCATACCGAGCGAATCGCCAACCACTGGCTGATAAAGCCAACCGTGTACATTCTTCGTGGTGGCGTCAGTGCCGTCGCCGTCCTCATCGTTCCACAACGGCTTCGTCGCCGCGGAACCGCCTTTGTCTGCATCAGGGATTGGATCGGTGGCGGGCGCCGTTGCCGCCTTTAATCCAAACAACGTCTGCGTAAGAAGCCATTGCCCCTGTTTCTTTTCGCCTTGTCCCAAAGACATTGTCAACGTGTTGGAAGCGGAAATCGGGGCGTCAATAAAGACAAGCGTAATGTAATAGTCGGGGAAGAGCTTTTCGTCAATCGTAAAGGTCACCACGCCGTTGGGCTCATCAGTCACCGACGCCTTTCCATCCAATCCCAACCATGCCGTACGGCGGTAAGCTTTCTTCTCGGCTTCGGTCGGCAATGCGGCTTCCCCTTTCAACAGGAGCGTCACCTTGGCGTCAAGGTCTTTCGCCGTCAACGGCACCGGATTACCGAGAATCATTATGCGCCCAATCAATTCCGGCGTGACTTTCAACGTTTCAAAACGATAACCGGCGCGCAGCTTATACGAGAGTGAGAATTTTGAAGGGTTGTAAGTCCAAAGGTCTTCACTCTTCATCGCCGAGAGCGGATCGGGCGTCCCCGCCGCTCCGACATCAAACAGTCCAAACGTTTGGTAGCCTGCCACTGTCCCTGCAAAAACAATATTTTTCAGCACCGATGTCACCGAGATACGGTTCCACGTCGGATTGGGATCGGGCGAAATTCCATTATTATCGCCGCGGCTTTCTGCCTTGAACGTCCACTCTTTACGCTCCGTAACGTTCGAGGAAAGATAGGTACCCGTGGGATCCGGACTGCCCTCAACGGCAACCGCCGTACCGGTCAACTGCACCGAACCAACAGCGTCCATCGCATCGGACACACCGGCAAAGACAGAAGAACCGTAAGTCGTCGGCGTCGTTTCTGCAGGAATAAGCCAACGATTCTCCGTTAAAGTCGTCGGAGGAACGACTTTTTCACTGCTCGTGGTAACTGCCGTCCAGACACCGCCCTCGGCGGCGCCACAAGGACGCATCAGCACCGCGGCAATCTTCCCCGTTGCAACCTCCACCGTAGGAAGTCCAGAAGAAACGACGTTGTAAGTATAAGAAGCCGTCGTCGAACCGGTCGTCGTAGCTCCTGCCAATGTTGTAGAAGGCGTCGCCAGTGCCACACCAGTCGCGCCGTACCAGTTAATCTGCCACCCTGCAAGATCCGTTAGAGGAAGAATACCCGGCGGCACATCGGTCAAACTCGTGCGCGGTGCCGGCATAACGACTTCAGCATAAGGCGCTGTTCCCGAACCAGTTCCTGCCACGAAGTTTACTTCATTCAACCATGCCGCCTGCGGTGGCGTGCTGTACAAATAGAAGTACGGTGCCGTAGCATCGCCAGTCAAACTGCCATTCTTATCCGCCAACGGACGATACCATTGTGGATAAGTGAAAACCGTCGGCACGGTCGCTGGTGCCGCTTGACGCATAAGGAACGAAATCGTTTCGATTCCTTTGGCAGTGGGAACGGTGTCCGTATAAATCCCCCACACGCAGAACGGAATTGCCGGTTCTTTACCGTTGAGTGCGAGATACTTGTCTCCGAAAAGCGGCATCACCGCGTTATCAGCAATGAGATTATCCTTTACGCCATCGATACGGACATAACGCGTTCCGCTCGCATCGGCTTCAAGCTTCTTTAACAACGTCTCTGCCACCGAGAGTTCTGTCCCTTCCAACGTCTTCGGTAAGGTAGGCACTTCCGGCGTCAGCGTAACGGTCGTTCCCGACCACGGTGCGTTCAATCCCCAAGGCGCGGTTTTTAGTGCATCGGGAGAAGGATAAGTTACAATTACGCCTTTAATCTTACTGGCGGCAGAAAAAGTGCCCGGATCCGCCGTTTTGATTTCAAAGCCAAAACTGCTTCCCCACCACGGTTGCCATTGGGCAAAGCCGGGGAACTGTGTGCCACAAAACGGCGACACGTGCGTAATCACGTCTTTTGCAGCGTCAGGAATAAGTTCAAACGTCGTCGTGAAAGAAAGGTTGTAACGCACGGCACTTGCCGACGTGCCATTCGACAACAAGACCATCAGCTTCCACGGCTCCGCTGTCGTCGATGCTGGCACTTTCGCTGTGAGCGTCACAAGCCCTGCCGCGTCAATCGTGATGTCATACGGTGGCGTTGGATTCTCCGCCAGTGCGGCTAAAATCTCCGCCTGCGTAGTGACAAGGGCACCTGTCTTTGCGTTGCGCAAGGTGAGCGTCATCGTCTTGACACGGTGAAAGACGATCGGCGTAACGGTCAATTTGACTGCCGGCACAAGCGTTGACACCGACCATTTTTGCTGCGTCATACCGCCCAAACGCGTGATCCCATCGATCCATGTGGCAGCCGGCTTTTCCATTTCGGTCAATTGATGTGAGCCTTTCCCCACGAGAGACGACTCCACAAGATTCTGTGACAAATCGGTGTAACGGAAAAGATATTGATTTAAGTTTACCTGACGCGGCGTCACCTGAACGGTCTTACCCGTATCGCCTCCACGCGCCAACTCCATCGGATTAAATACTTTCGCCCAGTCGCCAGTACAAAACTCGGTTAAATCGGTGGGACCTTTATAACCGATTGGATTCTTTTCGACGGTACTATTCTTACGCGACGTCCATATGCCACCCATATCGGTCGTCGCAATTGAGTTCGCGACTGCGGCACTGTCTTTATCGACAATCGGCGTATCGGCGACGCCGTTAACAGTCTCAACGGTGACTGGAACGAGCCGGCGTCCATGATCTTTTGCACTTTCCGATTGTGTCGTATCGTCTTTCCACGTGGCGGTACTATCGTGAAACTCCTGATACCACTCGCCACCGAAACCGAATGTGACATAGGCTCTACGATAGTAATCACACAGTGTATTCACCTGCGTTTTTACACTGTCAGCAATACCCGGCACTGCGATTCGATTGGAGTACACGACGATATGCTCCGCGCCACCCGTCGGACGGTAGAGTATCACGCTATTGGCGGCACTATTACCACTGGTAAAACTCCACGCATGCGCGTTTGCTACACCGGCATTTTTGTGACGTATGAGATCGGTTTTTTCTGCACCGCCAGCGTCAGTATAAAAGAGAGAAGCTCCTTCCACTGCCGTATAAAAGGTACGGTTGGCAGACGTATTCTCGAGACGTCGCGCCGGAACAACGCCATCGTCAGGCGGAAGCGTATTGACGGTGATCGGGAGCGCAAAGGAGCTTCCGATATCGATTGATGTTGCTCCGGTAAAGCCGACGCGCCATTCCGCGAGAGCGACCGACGCCGCCGGCGCACACAGCTCGATAAATTTATCTTCCTTTACGTCAAGCGGTACTCTGTCATTATCAGCACCATTGATCTCATTGATAAAGACTTCACCGGGGAGCACCGAATAGACCCAGTAGTACGGCGTGAACTCAGCAGACGTTCCTTTGGGCGGACGATTCTCAAGATTCAAATTACGCGGAAAGTACCACGGGAAATCGGTATAGACAGCGGAATTTATCTGCGAAGTAAACGCACTCTTTGCATCTTCTGTCGTGTAATACGCCCATGCCGTATAACGCACGAGGTCATTCGCCTCTAATCCCATCAGCGCTGTTTGAGACAAATCGCCGACGAAAACGGTCGGTTCTGTTCCCACGCGAATCAGCTCAACAGTCACCGTCTGAGTGCCACCCACCGGTGTACCAATGCCTTCCGCTATTGGCGGTACCGTCACTTCCGAAGCAGACGGCAGTTTGAACCAGCTTGAGAGCGGCCATTGGTCGCGTTTCATTTGATCCCATCCGTAAACGGGCTGATCACTGGAAGCTTCCACGACATTGCCGGCGCTGAGCACATCGCTATAGCGACCGGAAACTATCGTCTCGGTACCAACGGTCGTATATTGAGGGCTTAAATATTTGTGCAAGTTGCTCGTCGCAATACCGACTACCGTCGGCTTACTTACCGTAAAGGTGAAAAAGACGCGCACCGATTCCGATTTCAACAACAGCAACCGATCTAATTTCACACGCACACGCAGAGCGGAGGCGTTTGCAACAGGTTGTGACAGCGGAGACTGGCGACCGAGCGGACTAAACTCATCCTCACCCGTTCCGGCGAGATTACTAAAATCAATTGATTTGACGCGAAGCGAAGCGGTGATCGGATTGGAAATCGTGACACGGTCAATCATCACGCGTCCTGCTTTCAAAAGACCGTCAAACTCGTCAACACTCGAACCGCCGTCCACAAAAGTTTGGAGGCAAACGCTCGTTGCATCGTTGAAGTTAAACGCTGAACTGTTCTTCGTTTCTGTCAGCGTTCCATCTGCGTGAGTCACCATATAAGTCTTGGTGTATTTCGTCAAATCAATCGTGTACGTTTTCCACACATCACTCGCGACTTCCACATACGTCACTGGCACATAGCGACGCGGAGCATCGGCGGAAGCGGTAGAAGCACAAATGTAAATTCGCACCGTCTTTCCTTGCGCCACCGTCCGCGTAGCAAAGGTCACCATTCCGGCACCATTGGGCAACAGCGGCGATTCCAGTCGGCAGCCATCATAATATCCGGTCGTCTCAGAAGAAGTGGCAGAATCATTCAGCTGCAATCCGGTACTCAAAGCCGAACGGAGCGCAAAGGACGTTTGCTCATTTTGTACTTTCGGCGGGTTCTCTTTGCCGGGCAACCGATCTTTCCAGTAGAGGAGTGAAAGGGGCGTTGCCGTCAGTTTGGCATTTGTTGCCGACCACGAAGCGGTGGAACCGTTGGCATTATCGGTCGTTGTAAAGTCGTCAATATAGACATAAGGATCGGCAGCATCGTCAAGTCCGGTCGTCACAAGCACCAGTCGCAACGTTCCGCTAACGCCAATCAGCTCTTTACCATCGGAATCTTTCGGCGTGAGGCTCGCCACGCTCCACTCTTCACCGGTAATATCCAACGGAAGAATATCAGAAGCATTTTTCCAGCCGCTTGGCTGTGAAGTCAAGAAGTCCAAATAGTTCACATTCTTCGGGAGATATTGGAGCATCACGCTCACGGAACTATTCTTACCCCCCTTAAATTCATTGATTACCGGAATCCGATATTTGAACCGCACCGTTCCAAATCCACGCGTGGAGTAAGGCGTATAGAGTGCAAGACTATTTCCGGTCGTACGAATATTATCGAGCGTTATTTCTTTCGAAGCAACAGCAGTATTCCGACGGGAACGTTGCAATAAGAGCATTTGCTTTCCGCTGTAAAGCTCTGCGGAAGTCGTCAATTCCGTATCGGATTCAGGGCGAATCCACACACCGACGGCAGAGTAACCGGTTTTAAGTCTCGTTAAATCGCCTTTTGAGGTGAACTCCGGCACGTAATCTGCACCATTTCGATTCTTGTCATTTCCGCACCACGAAGACATATAAATGTTATCAATAAAGACATTCGATCCTTCCGCAGGCGTAATCTCCACTTGCGAATTGGCACTTCCCAAAGTCAGAGAGACTTTTTTACCGGCGTCTGAAGCGGTCGCATAGTTTTCATAGACCGTCACACCGTCACGTTTCGCGCGAATCCATACTTTTCCTTCAAGATCCGCCGATGGTTCATTGCGGGAAATACGGACATAAGAGGCGCTGGATCCTTCTGGAGCCACTGACCACGCAGCCGGCGCACCAAAGTTGGTGCCTTGAAAAGCAAAACTGCCTTGAGGCGTTGCATTCGCAGGTGCGGCACCGTTCGAAGCGATGTTAGAAAGTTTTACGAAATTAAAGACGGGACGACATTCCGCAGAGCCAACGCCTGCTATCATTTTGGCGGTCGCCACGCGTCCACTCAAAGGCGCATCGGTAGTCGCAAATTTCTCCACCACGGCGCCGCTCAAGCCCGCCCCCCATCCTGCCGCTATTTTACCGTCCGCTTTAACCCACAAACCCCAAGAACGATTCGCCGTACTCAGATCAACATCTTCTTCGGAAAAATATCCGCCCGACAGAACAGCGGTTCCTTGCACTGCCAAGCGTGTGGCAATGTCATTTTGCCACTTAAAGAGTTCAGCAACCACTTTGTTTTTAGGCAGCTTGTCTTTGATTGCAACATTTGTCATCTGCGTAACACGCAACTCGTAAATGACCGTACGGCTCATTGAAATGTCTTGCAAATAATAAGAGAGCGAATAACCGGTGGCAGAAGGCGCCTTAATGGAAAGACCAGAGGCAATACCGCGCGTTCCATAATCCGTACCGTTCGTTGCAATTCCTCCCACATAAGGAAGAATCATCGCACGCTTCAAAATATCGTAAGGTAAAGAAATTCCTAACGTGAATTCCATTTTCCCTGCACCATTCAGCACGACTTCGGCATTATTCCCGTAATAGGGTGACAGTGTCGACCCTTGTCCCTGCAAACGAATCATCGCATCGGGATAATAGTCTTTGTTGATTTGACGATAGGAACGCGACAGCACCGCCTCCGCATTCTCTCCTAAAAGCATATACTTGGTTCGAAAATTTCCCCCTGTAAAGTTCTGCCGTAAGGAACTCACTTCCGCCCGAAGTTCAGCACCGCCCCACGAAGCAAAATGGCGAAGCGAATCTCCCAACAACGCTTCACCGTTGTAATAGAACTCATTAGGTGAAATCGTACGGTCAGGAGCAAACGAAAATCTCTCGGTAAACGCCGTGGTTTTGGCAAGCGGTCCGTCATCGGGAATCCACCCCTTCTCCACCGAAACGTTACCGGAACTATTGATCGTCGTTTGACAGTCAAAATCAGCAACGTAAGCATTCACATCTTCGCGAAATTCGCTCTTAGTAAACTGCTCCGTGACCGCCCACGTATTAAAATTCTGATCATAAGCACCGCAAATCCGCACCGTTGGCTTCGCCGGTGCAGCAGCAGAAAAATCAACTTCCACCAGCATATGCGCATTATCAAATGAGTTTAATGCAACGAGGAAAGGAACTGCCTCTGCTTCTTTTACTGCCGAGATCAAGTCCTCACGAATGGCTGGGACAATTCCAACGATCGGCGGCAGTACATTTGCTGGAACCGTTCCACCTTGCCCATACCACGTGACAGGCTCTGCCGCCGTAGGAACGGTCGCTGAGACGGTGAAAGGAATCGCGGAGAGATCAAACTTATCGGCTGTCGTCTCCCCCTTCTCCGCGCTCCACGCATAGACCATCCCCTTTAGCGCATCTCTCTCCGCTTGCGTCATCTGATAGACACGCGGAAGCGCCACACGCCAAATTTTTTCCTGCGTCGATGATGGTTCGCACGCGAAAACTTTCTTCTCTAAATGATACTTGCTCTTTTCGGCATCATAAACACGTACCATCACGTGCAGTGCCACGGCAGAGCGCTCCGTTTTCTGTTGACGCAAATCAATTACATAAGGGTCAGCGTCATCCGTCGGCGGATTCGCAGGCGTTTCGGAAACGGTGACCTTCTCCGATTCGTGCAAATCAATCTCTTCACGTCCAGCAAGGAAGGAACCTTCAATCGTAACGTCCGCCTTGTAGTTGTACACATTGGCGCGCAATCCGGTCAAATCATTTTTCTTATTCAGGAAGAACGCACCTTCTGCCGCCGGCGCTCCCGTTTCTACGCCAGTAGCATCAATGCCCGGCGTAAAAGCAAAAGATAAAACGTTCGTTGTCACTGTCATCGGTGCCGAATAAGTTCCACCCGACAGTCCGTCCGCACGACGCGTCACCGACAGCTTTGCGGAATAACCGCGCGGAATATTACTCTTACTCACCGGCGTTGCGGTCAGTGACAGCGTAAAAGGATCTTTCTCCGCCGGCAAAACAGCCGTCCCCGTTCCCGTTGTAAAAAGTGGCTTCGCAAACGTAACCTTGGGCGATGCGGAGACCACGCGAAGTTCGCTAATCACATACGTTGCCGCATTCATTGCTTCAAATTCGGTTTGGTATTTGATTGGACGCACGAGCCGGAAACGCGCAGTTGCGCCAGAGAGCACCCCTTTGAACTCCACCGTATACGTCGCCAGCGCTTGCGTGATTGCCATCGCGCCCTCGGGCCACGTGGTCGGCGCGTCTTTGGGCGCAAGTGGAAGCGTCTCCCACGCACTACCATTGAAATACTGAATAATGAGTGGATAGATTGCTACGCCCGAATCCGATCCGGTACTTAATGCCTTAAAGGTCACACGTTCGACACCATCAGGGAAGCGAGGCGATTCCAACCGCGCATAATTTTCATAGTTGGGATCGGTGCCTTCCACGTTCAACAGCTGTACACCCATCTGCCCCGAAGCGTTCGCGCCAATCGCGCCGCGATAAAGATGCCACGTGGTCGCGGAGGCAGTTCCGCCACCCATCGCCGAAAGAACATATTCCGTATGACTGCCCAACGTCGCTTTTGACGCTTCGTCCACTGTATCGGAAGCCGAAGCAATGGGCGTCCAAAGGCTACTGTCCGTAAAATCTTGTTTACGTCCCAAATCCTGAATGTCCGAAAGACGTGTGATACTGCCGCTGCCATAGTTCGAAGCGCCATACCACTCATAGGTCGCTTCACCTTTCAGCAGCGAATTCACCATTTCATTACTAGCAACGGTGATTGTTTCCGTAACAAAAAGAGCTTCCCATCGCGCCGGATCGCGCACCGTGCCTAAAGCGACATATCCGGTAGCGTTATCATAGACCTCAACATTATTGACATTTTTCGTACTTCCCGAAAGCACCGAAGCACGGTTAACAGTAGCGCCCTTTTGAGGCATCGGATAAAAGTTGGAACTATCTACGGTACCGCCGCTCGCGAACGGCGCCTCCCGCTTCAACACAATCGTTCCATCAAAAGCAGTCGTTTCCCCCTTGTGCGCACGCGCCATAATTCGCACAGGGCTCGCATATGAAGGAACTTTATATCCGAGAGATCTACGCGGAATCGAAACGGCAAATTTAAGTTTGACCGTAGTTGCAGTTGCGTCTGCCACCGTATTATCAGTAGCGTTATAAATACCAATCAGAGAGTAGCGCACCTTTTCCGGTTGCGGCACTCCTGTAGATTGAGCAAAAGCTGACGGCGCGACCGAGAGCGTTAGTGAAAAAAGAAAAGCAATCAATAGACGTTTTAACATGGGCTTAGTCCAGTTTTTCCGCTTGAGCATTCAGACCACCCGATCCATACCATTTAGAAAGTCCAAGACGCTTCTTTTGGTCGGGTTTTGTCAAATCAGCCGAAGGATCACGAATCGATTCCACGTGACCATCTGCAAAACATACGTGAGCAAAGAGTGCGCCATTATCTTCGTGATTGAAGCCCATACTTTCACTCTGATTGTCATTGTCCCAATCCCATACCTGATCTCCGGCATAGGAGTTCGGCTGTTTGATTGTCGCTTCGCTTAAATCCAATTCGACAAAAAGCGCGGTGCGCGAAGCAATGGCTTCCGTTTCGCTGACTTTGGAGCTGTCAATTGACGGGTGTAACGCATTCTTTCCATAACGAATCGCATAGCCGCCACCGCCGACTCCGGAATAGTTCTTGCGCCCCAAATCATAGAGCGATTCATCGGCGCTGGTAATGACATTCATCGCGTACGCGCGGACAATACTACTTTTCGCCAACTGCGGCACTTTCGTCATCGCAACCTTATTAAAGGCAGGATTGGTGTAGCCTTTGAGCGACTTCTCCATATAAGGGAAGAGGCATCCATTCATCACCGACAGCTCTGCCTGCGTCCATTCGCCGCCGCTTTTCCGTTCAAACCATGCCGCCGGCTTCGGATTGATACCGCCTTCATTCGATTTTGAATCAAAACAGGTGCAACAGTCTTGTTCATTGACAAACGTACCAGACACGGCGCCATCGTCTCCAGCCTCACCACAACCATAGCCATCGCCATTTCCATCACCCACAAACTTATCGGGATCAGCAGCACGTTTACAATTATGCGAGAAATAGACCCAGCCAGCGGCGCGACCGTTCCGCTTTTCTTTAATCAAATGATTCTGCGGATCGCGCCACGTAAACTGCGCAAAGGCTCCGCCGGCAGAAGGATAACAGTTTGCATGATCACTGCGATAAGCAATCGCCGCACGCCCGAGACGCATCAAATTATTACGGCTCACCGAGTCATCGCCCGCTGACAAAAACTTTCCGACCGCCGGCACAAGTGCAGCAGCCAAAACCGATAAAATTACAATCACAACCAATAGCTCTATCATCGTAAAGCCATGGCATAAGCTCAAACGTTTCATGAATCGACCTCTCACGTTGGAAGAAGTATAACCCATTCCAGCCCCCTCGTGCAACTCTGAAATAAATGCGTAAGGCAATCATCGCCAACGGACAAAGACAAACGGTGGCGCGCTTTTGACTTGTCCTTTCTCGCCGCCGCACGCGGCGCTTTTGCTCATTTTCAATCAGTTATTTAGGGGTGGCGCCAGCTTCTCCTGAAGGCGTCATAAGGCACGTTTCGAACCACGACGCGGTTGACCTCGAAACGCGTCGTGGTTGACCATGAAACGCGACAGATTCGAAAAGCGCCTTGAACGGTCGCTGTCGGGACTGTCTCATAATCGAAACGAAGGCACGCTGTCACTTCCGATGCGTTTATCTCGGCATAGTCCGTATAAGGCGCTCTCTTTTATTGAGTTAAGCGATGAATGCGGAAGCGGCAGAGGCAGACACACATCGAGCGCCCACAATAAGTATTTGAATCTCTACACGCAGCGGTTGCAATTACGTATTAAGTTAAAAGAAGAAGAACCACTTATTCGCCGGACGGATCCAAAACTCAAGTCTACGGACGGCGTAAGCGCGCGTAGAGAAATTGGGATAGTCATAAGTAAAGATCGCATTGAGCGCATTTTTGCCGCCATTGCCACGCCATTCGCCATTGAAACCGCAATGATTTGCGAAGTCGCCGATGACGACTTCGTCAGAATCGTTGCCGTTAATCGAAACCGCCCAGCGATTGTAAGCAAAGAGAACGGAGGCATCCAGTCCGGAGCGCGGGTGACCTTTGGGATAAGTACGATAAAATTGAAACGCTCCATAACGGCGATTGCTCTCCGGAGCATTGAGTGTATCGTTCCAGTCGAAACCTCCGACTTCGCGCGGAAAATCGGCATTCACGGCGGCGGTGGCAATTGTGCCGGCAGTGTATTGGAAAACGCCAGTGGCTTTAGTAACCGATTCAATATGAGGAACGTTGCTCTTGACTGTCATATTGGAGAGGAAATGACGTTGTGGGAGTTCGGCTAATTGATCCCAACCGGGGAAGCGGTCCATGGCGACCCAAATATAGCGTATATCGCCATCGGGGCGGGCAAGTTCGAGATAATAAGCAACTTGAGCTGGCTGTTCGCTCTCTTTCGGAAGAGAGAAGAACGGTTGCTCTTGACGGAAGGCGTCGTTATCAGAAAGTGTACGCGTGGCAATTTTCGTCCACCCTTCGACCGTTTCGGGAAGGCGTGCGGCGGCACCGGTCGTTTGAGCGACAAACGTTTTCGGCGCAATTTCCGTTTGAGGGAGAGCGACGGTGACGGAGGCGCCGGCAGTGAGCGGCGTGGCGAGCGTGAGAACGGTCAAACGTCCATCTGACGTTTTGATGCTCTTGGGCGCAGAACCGTTGACGGTTATCTCTTTGACATTCAAATGCTGTTCGTGATTAAAGACGACGGCGACGCGGGAGAGATCGCCCTCGGGACAGTAGGCGGTGAGCATTTCGACTGGCAACGACGTTCCGCCGGTCAACGGATTGAGCAATTCGATAATGGCGGCGTGCCAGACCGCCGCCATACGATTGTAGCCGGCTTGGCTCGGGTGAACTTTATCAGCGCCGTTGTTGTAATAATGTTCCGGTGTGGCAACGCCCATAGCGGCATCCATATCGGCAAAACGTACACGGGCATTGGCGCCGAACGCTTCAATGCCTTTGGCGTTGAGCGTGCCGAGGACGCAACGAACCGATTCGCCATCGACAAAAAGCGTGAGTTTGCGAACGGTGAAAAGGGAGCGGATCGACGCGTTGTAACGTTGATACTGTAGCGCGGCTTCCGCACCGTGGGCGTTGTAAAGGACTGGCGTCACTGGAGAAACGATAAGCCACGACTGCGGACGGACTTCGGTGATGTCTTTCACCAGCGCTTTCCAATATTGAAACGTTTTAAGACCGTCGGGATTCTCTTGAAGTAAATCGTTGGTGCCAATCATCAACGTGATAATGTCGGGATAGCCTGCCTGATCCAACCATTGAGCACTCCCTTGAAGATAGCCTCCGAGATTCTTTTGAGACTGGACGCGTTGACCGCTCAACCCTGTATGCCAACGGCAATTCGGATTCGCAATGTTATCGGACTTGAATTTTCGCGCACCGACAAAGAGCGGATTCCAGCCTTCACGTGTCAGCGATTCTGCAAGTGCTTTGCGGTAGCTGGGAGCATTACCACCGCCGCCCGAACCTTCCGTAATGGAATCGCCCAAGGGCAAGATCAGCACATTTCCACGCCCATGATCTTGACTGTACGCCGAACACGCCAGCATCAACAGAAAGCAAACGATGAGTTGTTTCATATCCGCTCCTTTGCGAGCATTTTATCATAGCGCTACATTTCGAAGAAAGAGAGAGAAGGAAACTCCTCCTGCACCGCCGTCACGGGCGCAAAAGAGCGCCGATGTTCCGGACACGGCCCGAGACGCCGAAGCGCTTCAAGATGAAACGCCGTCCCATAGGCTTTGTGTTGCGCAAAGCCATAGCCGGCAAAGTGCGCGTCCATCTCCACACAGTAACGATCACGCGAAACTTTGGCAACAATCGACGCACAGCCAATCAATAAACTTTGCGCATCCCCTTTGACAATCGCCGTATGATCAATCGGAAGCCCTTTGACCGGAAGCCCATCGACGAGCGCGTGCGCCGGAAGGTTCGGCAAATGATTCAATGCGCGTCCCATCGCCACATGCGTGGCACGCAAGATATTCAGCTGATCAACTTCCTGCGCGGAACAGCTCCCGACTGCCCAGCGAATACACGGATTGTGCGTAATGATTTCAAACAGTCGTTCCCGTTGACGCGGCGACAGTTTCTTCGAGTCGTTAACTTCCGCCAGTTCGCCTTGAAACAAACGAAGGCTGTCACCTTCGGCGATTTCCACCGCGCCGGCAACCACCGGACCGGCAAGGCAACCGCGTCCTGCTTCGTCCACGCCTGCCAAGCGTTCTCCGGCGTGTTGAAGCCAATAGGCGCGTTCGTGAATTAAACGCGACGGAACGTTCAACGTGCAAGCAGCATTACGCATGGAGCAATTGCGCCGTGAGATTGTAACCGCGTGCGCCGGTTACGCGCACGTCCACGAAATCGCCGGGCGCGATGCTGTCCGGAAGATATTTCAAATGCGTGACACCATCGACCTCGGGCGCTTGATGTGGCAAACGCGCAAAGGCGCCGTCCTTACCATCGTAATCAATAATCAATGCGCGCGCCGTCGTTCCGATACGGGCGCGATTGCTTTCACGCGCAAGACGGCGTTGGAGTTGCATCAGCGTTTCGTAACGGCGCTGCGCGACTTCGGCGGCAGGCAAATCGGGCAACACAGCAGCGGCGGTGCCTTCTTCGGGCGAAAAGATAAAAGTACCCAAATGGTCAAAGCGAGTTTTTTCAACATAGGCGCACAGTGCCTCAAACTGCGCTTCCGTTTCTCCGGGAAAACCAACCATACAGGTCGTGCGCAAGGTGACGGTCGGAAGTGCATGCCGCAAACGCGCCGGAAACGTTTGAATCGCGGCAATCGTATCGGCACGCCGCATCGCACGAAGAATGGCAGGATCACTGTGTTGAATGGGCAAATCAAAATAAGGCACGAGATGACGCGCGGAGGCAAAGGTCGCAAGCAGTTCTTCCGTCACGTGATTGTGAAATCCGTAAAGAATCCGAATCCAAAAATCACCGTCGAGCGCATCCAGTTTCCGCAACAGCGTGGAGAGGTTCACGCCGGCGTGTAAATCTTGCCCGTACGCCGTGACATCTTGCGCAATCAAATTCAACTCGCGTGCACCGGTGGCGATGAGTTCGCGCGCTTCCGTTACAATCGCCTCTACCGATCGACTGCGAAGCTTTCCGCGAAATTGCGGAATGGCGCAGAACGCGCAGGCGTGGTTACACCCTTCGGCAATTTTCAAATAGGCAAAGGCGCGACCGGTCAAACGAAGCCCTTGAATCGGTTTTTCGAAAAGGCGCGTGGGAAGTTCGGGCGCAATCGTCACCTTCGGAAGCGAAGGCTTCCGCGTGAGCGCTTGGAGGCGTTGCGGTAACGTCTCCAATTCATCTACGCCCAAAAAGAAATCAACGTCCGGAAAAGCTTCGGCGATCTGTTCGCGGTAACGTTGCGGCAGACAGCCTGCCACCACAACCGCGCGACAAGCACCTTTGGCTTTGTGCGCACAGGCGGCAAGAATATTTTCGGCAGCTTCCGCACGCGCCGGTTCGATGAAGGCGCACGTATTGATGAGAATGACGTCGGCATCATCAGGCGAAGGCGCTAACGTGTAGCCGTGCTGGAGCAGCTGCCCTGCCATCACTTGGCTATCGGCAAGATTCTTGGAACAACCGAGCGAAATCAGTCCAATGGAAAGCTGCTTCATAGCCCTAAATCCTCGTTGACGAGTAGTACGCGAATCGGCGTCCAGCCGGGACGTTGGCGAATAATCGACGTGACGCGGCAAATGGATTCGGGGCAAACGCCGGCGCAATCGGCGCAAACGCCGGTAATCGCACATGGCGTTTTCCGTCCTAAACGGTAGCAGTTAATCGGTCCGGCGACTTCGCGGATACGGTTGAGCGCGGCAGAAACGGAGCCACGCACCACCTTGTTGCGTCCGACAATCAAAAGCACTTGATGCGGTCCAAACGTCATCGACGCCACGCGATTGCCAATGCCGTCAACATTCACAATGATACCGTCGTCCGTAAGCGCATTCACTGACGATAGAAAAAGATCGCACGTCAATTGGCGGCGCATGATTTCCATGCGTTCGTCAGGCGTCAAATCTTTGAAACCGTGATTGAGAATTTCTTTGCCGGCACTGCTCAAATCTCGCGTGACATTCAGGCAGGCGACGGACAGCGAACCGCCAAATCCAATCGTCTTTGCCGTCTCTGCGGCAGCCAGAATCTGCGTGCGGGCTTCGTCACGTGTCGCGCAAACTTCCGCTTCAAAGCCACGCGCAATCAGCGCTTTCGCAACGTTCTCCAAGCGCACCGCGCCTTGCCAAGCAATCATTTCATCAACGGCGGACTGTTCCATTTGTTTTCTCCCAAAGAAGATGAAGGGCGACAAGCGTCCCGAAAAGAACCAAGAGAATCGAAATTCCCTGACTGAAACTCAAATTAAAATAACGTTCTCCGCGCGGATCATCGCGGAAGATTTCCCCGACAAACCGTAACAGTGCGTAGCCGCAACAGTAAACAGCAATGCAAAGTCCGCGCGCCGTGCGTTTCAAACGATACAGCGTCCACAAGAGGAAGAAGAGCAACGCGCAGCCGATGGCTTCAAACAGTTGTGTCGGATAAACGGGAAGTGCCGTGGCGGCAGAACGATGAATCAAGCCCATCGAGAGCTGTTGCATAAAGGCGGGGGATGAAGGCGGAAAGCAAACGCCTACGGGCGAATCACCACAGAGCGCGCCATAGCAGCAACCGTGGAAAAAACAGCCAATCCGTCCAAATGCGTGCCCGAGCGGAACGAAAATGACACAAAAGTCTCCGAGCGAAAGAATGGATTCGCGTTTCATCACGGCGTACGCCGCAATGCCGAGCGACGCCAATATAAAGCCGCCGTAAAAGACCAGTCCGCCACGCCACACCATAAAAAGAGTCAGCGGATCGGCGGCAAATTCTGTCGACCAATTTTGCCACACATAAACGCTCCGTGCGCCGAGAATGCCACAGACCGCGGCAACCGTGATGAGCGTATCCACCTCATTGGGATTACGTCCGGTGCGTATCGCAAGCTTTCGCGCGAAGAGATAGCACAGGATGAATCCAAGGGCTAAACAGAGCCCGTAACTTTGAAGTTGAAATCCGAAGAGGGAAAAAAGTTCTGAGTGCATAGCATCCATTCAGCGCACGGAGCGCTTAAGACAAAAGATCAACGATGACTTCGACCGCCCGTGACGTAGCATTGCCTTCGCCGAGCAGTTGCCGCGCTTGTTCGTAATCTTTCATCAAAGCCTTCCGTTGTGGCGTATGACGTAAATAAGGCAAGATATGCGAAGCAGTTTCATACACGGTGAAATCTCGTTGAAGCAGTTCAGGCATCGCAAGCCGTCCCAAGATAATATTCACCAAGCCGGCAAATTTCAATCGTGCGCCGCGCGTAATGAAGCGCGCAAACAGTTCCGTAATCAACGACACGCGATATGCCAAAATCGCCGGGCAATTCATCAAGCACGCTTCCAAGGTCGCCGTGCCCGAAGCAATCATCGCCGCCGTGGCTTGCGCCATCACGTGACGTGCTTGCCCTTCGACCACCGTTAAATGCGCCGGCACGACCGAACGCGCAACGATTTTTTCAACGAGCAAGCGCATTTTCCGCGTGGGGGCAGGAATAATAAAGGAGCAATCGTAATCTTTGACAAGTTCAATCCGGCGCGCCGCCGCAAGAAAGGTCGGCAGAATGGTGCGGATTTCTCCTGCACGGCTTCCCGGGAGCAGTGCCAGACGGTTCTCGCCGTACCACGGAAGGACCGGTGCCGGAGCGGCACGCGTCGCGGCAGCCTGTTCGACGAGCGGATGCCCGACGTACAGCGCACGCAGTCCGGTGCCGGCATAAAGTTCAGGTTCAAACGGGAAGATGCAGAGCAGCGCATCGTACGCTTTCGCCACACGGTAAATCCGTTGACGGCGCCAGACCCACACCTTTGGAGAAATATAGTGAACAGTGCGAACGCCCAAGGCGTGAACACGTTCCGCAAGCGCAATATTAAAGGAGTAATAATCAATGGTGATGAGAATATCGGGACGCCACTCACGCGCCAACGCTTCCATCTCGTTCATCACCTTACGGAAAAACCGCAAGTGGCGCAGGACTTCAAAAATGCCCATCGCGCCCAAAGCGTCAGTATGGTACAGCAGTTCACATCCGGCGGCACGCATCGCTTCACCGCCCATACCGCGCACGACCAACGCACGATCAGGGAAACGTTCGCGCAGCATTTCAATCAGTGCGCCGCCATACATATCGCCGGACACTTCTCCGGCGCAAATCATCACTTTGAGCGGTTCAGACACGTTAGTCCTCCTCAGTCTCAAGCTCAGTAATGATTCGTTCGGGGAATTTGGAACCGTTCGCATCGGTTACATAGACGTGCTTCCATGAGAGTTCCACGCGTTGCCCGACGGTCAGCTTCGAAAGCGTTTCGCGCAGTGCCAAAGGAAGTGACTCGTCGGGCGTGCCGTCTTTATGCGCGACACGCAGGAGAAACTGTTTTTGACGCGGATCGCCATACTGCCCGGGACGTTCATATTTGCTGTAGCGGACAATGTCAAACTTCGCAAGCTTTCCGCCATGGTCACAGCGGTTGGGACAGAGCGATGTCAGATGACGGCAAGGCTGATCTTGCGTGCCGCGATAGATGGCGTCTGTCTTATGTGTGGAGAGGACTTCACCGCGAATCGCCGCCTTGTCCGCCTCGTATTCCAGCGTCGAAGTGGCACAACCGCAGAGCAGCAGCGTGGCAAAAAGAACGGAATGTAAAATGGTTTTCATAAGAACTCCTTGTGTAACGATTGAGAATGGCTGTAGCATAGCAAAACGAACGAAACGAAAGTACTTACGTATTCCTCGAATGGATCGCCGAAAGCCGCTCGAACGCAGTACTATTCTTTATCGGAGCCTTGCGGCGCAATAAAAAACGGCAACGTCGCAAACTCAAAGTTCCGTGGCAATAGAAGAAAGAGTTCGACCGGCACCGCTTTGGGCGTATCAAACGCCCACCAGCGCGAAAGTGACGGATCGAAAGTTGAAAAGACCGGACGCCCTTTGACGCGAATCACACAGGAGACTTTTTCGGGAAAGCGCCATTCCGCGTGCGTAATGGACGTACGCACATAAAGCCCGACCACGTTCCGGCGTTTTCTCACCAGCCACGGAAGCCGCGCCAAATCAACCGGAAGAAGAGAAGAAATAAATGCCCGTTCCGCCGGCATCATCTGCGTATAATCCGGCACCCACGGGCACGGCTTTGGAAGCTCGGTAATAAGGCGCACTTCGGTACAGGGCAAGGCATTTGAAGGCATCGGCTGCCGTTCTAGCGGGCGCTGATAACCGCAGCCGGTCAGCAAGGGAAGAATTGAAACTTCATCGCATTCCGCCGGCGGCGGAAGCCCTACAATTTCAGCCAACGTTGGAATCCAGTTGTCGGGACTGATGTGGAGCGGGGAAATGTGCGACGGCCATGCGACATTGCGCCAGCAGACAAAGGTCAAACCTTTTTCCTCCGTTTGTGGTGCAAGCAGCAACAACGCATCGGAATCCAAAAGTGCCGGAAGCGTCGCGGCGAGAACTTCGGCGGAAGCGTCCTCGGACAAAATGGCACAAATCGGTTCTTGTTGAATACCGTCCTCCACGCGCGTCTGCCGACGATAGCGCAAAACTTCCGCAAGCTGTTCACTTGCCTTTTTCCACGGAATATCACGAATCGGTAAAATCCGATATCCCGCCGCGGTCAAAATCGGAAGTGCGCCAAAAGAAGAAAACGTTTCACTCTTTAACGCCGCATGCGGAAAAGAAGTCCCTGCCGCCGCAACTTGCTTCAGTACCGTATAACGCGCCAAAGGCTCCGTTAATTGAGGAGCAAGAAAGAGAATATCCGGTTTCGACCCTTCCGCCTGTCCGGTGAGATTCAGTACGGCAGGCGGCAATGCCCGAAGCAGACAGGAGACAAGAAGGGCAAAAAAGAAAAGCGCGGCTTTCATTGCAGCACCCATATCCAGAGCGCCCAGTTAATGGCAAGCGCATACAGTTGGGAAATAAAATCATCGGCTACAATCCCCCACCCTTCCGGTAAATATTGAACGTGGCACGCAGGGGGAAGTTTGAGAATATCCAGTATACGAATCACGACAAAGGTTACGGGGATTAACCACACACACGCCGTCAAAGGCAATCCGATCGTTGCCAAAGGATAGAGCATCCACTCATCGGCGGAAATGCGTCCATCGTCCTTCTTCTTGAGCGCGCGTTCGCACGTCGTGCAAATCGGCACCGCCAACAACGTCAGCAGCAGACAGAGCGGAATTTGAATCCATACCGGCAACCAAATTGAAAATGCCACCGCAAGCGCCACTCCGGGAATCGACCCGAATGTCCCCGGCGCAAAGGGCGCAACCAAACCAATGCCAAAGCCGGTCCCCATCCAAACGCTTAAGCGTTGGCAAAAAGAGGCGCCCAGAGTAGCCTCAGGGCGCTGTCCTTCATACGGATCGATCCCTTTCCAACCCATTACTGCCCCTTGGTCATACGGTAAAATGAGAGGAAGGAACGAATGATATCCTCTTTCCCGATATCCTCAAGCGTGTAATGTTCGCCATCGGCACGGAAAGGCTGATCATGCGTTGTGGTTCGTGAATTTGTCCGCACCACACGCACCGTTGCCCGTGGCAGAATACCGTCATTCACGAATTGACGCGTTACGGAGTAACAGATTTCCTCAACATTATTGTCTTTGGAAATCGAAAGAATCGTCGAAACGGGAGCCTCGCGAATCATGGCATTTCGCCCAAGCCGACGCATTTCCTCTGCAATTTCAGTCAACGCAGGCGTCACCACTTCACGCAGAAACTTCACAAAGCGCGTATTCTCACGCTCTGCCCGCGAAACTTGCGAATCGGCGAGAAAAATTGTTTCGAGCTCAAGCTTCCAATCAGACATAGCGAACGTTAGTCTTCCGAGAAAGTAAAATTAAGAATCGGGAAGAAAGGAACAAACGAACTGCGAATCACGTTAATCAGTCCCACTTGATATCCATAAATCATCTCGGTCGTATTCACAAGACCGATCTGAAGTCCGCGCACGTCATGCGACGCATTCACTAATCCAATTTGAAGTCCGCGCGTCAACGTGCTCTCGTTCCAGAGACCCAGCTGAAGTCCGGCAAGATCCGAAGCGTAGTTCGCACCGATTGCAATCTGTAAGGCGCCAGCACGATCAGTCACCTTGTTGCGAAGAAGGGCGATCTGCAACCCGTAAGCATCTACCGCTTCACCATTGATTGACAAATCCAAGCCGGTAACCGTTTGGCATTTTCCCCAAACATTCAAACGCAACCCGACAATATCAACCGTTTCATCACCTTGAAAAGCAAATGCAACAGGTGTAACCGTCCGCGCATCATGCTGCGCAGTACGCTGAACCTGCCCTTCTGCAAAAAGTCCCGAGACCACGGTTGCACACATCAAAAAAGCTACTGTCAGTTTCATCATACATCCTCACTCTCTTGAGACCACAAGCCGCAGTCTCACTTTTGTTTCCACTATATCACGCTATTGACATGAGACGCAAGCGGTTTATCGCAATCCCGCTTCGCTAAGCGGCGCTTCTCGCGGAGTGCAGAGCGAAGAGAAACGCGTTTGAAGCGTTTCAACCACGTGCGGCAAGTCAAACCGTTGCGCAAGGAGACGTCCCTGATTGCCCAGTTCACGCACTCGCTGCGCGTCGTAGAGAAGCGCCGAAAGTGTCTCAACCGCAGGAATCGCTTGCGAAAAAAGACAAGCGGCATTCGCCACGACCGGCACCGCGTACGCCATCGCCTCCAACGCCGTCAGCCCAAATGTTTCCGCGCGTGAAGTCGAGACCAACAGCGTCAGCCCGCCAATCAAAGGACGCGCATCCGCCACATTTCCGGTAAAAACCAATCGCGGGTGACGGTAACGCGTTTGCAGTTCTGCACGCAACGGACCGTCGCCCACCGCATATGCCGTCAGTGCCGGATCGTTTGCCAGCAGTTCTAATGCTATCTCACAGAAAGCGGTCCAATTCTTTTCGGCGACCATTCGCCCGACCATCCCCAACGAACGTCCTTGTTGAGGACGTGGCGCAGGAAGCGACGCCAAATCAATGGCATTCGCCTCCAAAGGCGAAATCTCCATCGCCGGCTTCCGCCAGAAAAGTTGCAACCACCAACGTTTCCGAGGCGCCGCCAAGTGATGCGTCACCGCAAGTGGCGTCGATCCGGTTGCCACACGCGTCATATCCCAAAAGAACGGTTCATGATTGTAGATGACATCGGGACGAAACGCGCGAACCGCCGAACGCAAGCGCAACGCCAACCGTGGATCGTATAAATGGCGCACCTTCAGCACTTGATGTGGGATTGCACCGCAGCAAAGACGTTCCACAAAAGGACCGGTATTCCCCGAGACGATTACCAGTACTTCATTCCGCGCAGTCATAAAGCCGTGCGCCAACGTTTCAACGCAACGTTCCGTTCCGCCCAAATTTGCACTCTTTAAGAGAAACAGAATCCGCATCTTTAACGTCCTGTCAGATAAAAGAGAAAACGATCAAAGGCGTGAAATACCGCCATACGCATTTCCCAAAGCACAACATACCAGCGCCAAGACGTACGGCGTGGCACAATAATCTCTCCCAAAATATCAGAGGTCATTCCACTTTGACACGCCGCTATTGGGAAGACCATCTCAACATCAATTCCATGTTTAACCCATCGTGCAAAATTATCACACACTGTAACCATTGGAACATTCTTTTCTAATAGAAGTTGCGCCGCCGCAAGCGTTATCACATAAGCCTCCATGCAATGCGCAAGAACCATTGGAACAAACCCTTCACCTCCTTCAGGAGGAA
>JAVVWU010000020.1:0-26725 GCA_036651955.1 Kiritimatiellia bacterium | reverse complement strand
TGGACTTATGCAGATTTGGCATGGAACTTGAACCGGTAGAAGGGCAGGCGACTATTGGCATCGGAATGAGAGAGGGCAGAGCTGCGACAGAGCGTTAGACACATCGTCTATTATTGCTCTTATTAGTAGGTTAAGAAATAAATAACGAAATACGCAGTCCTGTACTCCATAAATCGGATGCCTCACGACTAAGCGCCCTTCACATCTCCACTCAAGTGGCGATTAGCGCACGCACGTCTTCTATGAACGACAAGTGTCAACGAATGTGCAACTTTCGAATCGTATTTCCACATTAAAATAAACAAAGCCTTTCTTGCGGTGTGAGTTTCAATGTGATAGCGTATATTCCGATTTTTACACACAAGTTGTGGAGGTTCAAGAGGATGGTCACTAAAAACAAGAAGTCCGCCCCAGAGATACCTGATGCCCCGGCGCTTGACACACGGTTACTCGCTCATTATGAAGAGCAAGCACGCACATGTGCACAGATTGATCCGCTGCTTTATAGCAAATACAATGTCAAACGTGGTCTTCGTAATGAGGACGGTTCGGGCGTTTTAGTAGGACTCACTCGCGTCGGTTCAGTGCACGGTTACGTTGTTTCTGAAAACGAAATCGTGTCTGTCCCCGGTGTGCAGTATTTCCGTGGCATTGACGTGCAAGATTTGGTTCATGGATTTCAACAAGAAAAGCGTCCCGGCTTTGAGGAAACGGCATTTTTGCTTCTCTTTGGTAATTTGCCCACGCCTACAGAATTGGAAGAATGGAGCCGCGTACTGGATGCCAAGCGTACACTGCCCTACTCTCTGCTTGAGAAGATTATCCGCGAACCGAGTCGCGACATTATGAATTCGCTCGCGCGTTCTGTTCTTGCCGCTTATAGTGATGATGAAACGCCTGATGCAATCAATGTTCCTGCGGTGTTGCGGCAAAGTATTGAATTGATCGCTCGCTTCTCTGCAATGGCAGCTTATGCCTATCAGGCAAAGATGCATTATTATCATGGAGAATCGCTTTTCGTGCGTAATCCTGTACCGGGAAAAAGTACGGCGGAAAACTTTCTAATGATGATGCGCGAAGATGCGGCGTATACGGCTCTTGAGGCTGAACTACTTGATCTTTGCCTGGTTTTACACGCAGAGCATGGTGGCGGTAACAACTCCGCATTTACAACACACGTAGTTACTTCTGCGGCAACGGATACGTATTCCGCGATTGCGGCGGCAACGCTTTCGCTCAAAGGTCCCCGTCATGGTGGCGCGAATTTGCGTGTCATGCAGCAAATGGATGAGATTAAAGATGCGTTGGATGATTGGACTGATGAGACTGCGGTCTCTGAATATCTGCGCAAAATTCTCCGCAAAGAAGCAGGCGATGGTTCGGGGCTCATTTATGGGCTTGGACACGCCGTTTATACGCTTTCCGATCCGCGTGCGTTGTTGCTGAAAGAAAAGGCGCGTGAACTTGCCGAAAGCAAAGGGCGCATGGATGAATTTAATCTCTATGAAGCCATTGATCGTTTAGGACCGTCCATTTTCAATGAAGGTCGCGAGAAACGGAAAGACCTCTGTGCCAACGTGGACTTCTATTCCGGCTTTGTTTACGATATGCTGAATATTCCGATGGATCTTTACACGCCACTCTTCGCGATTTCGCGTGTCGTGGGGTGGAGTGCGCACCGATTAGAAGAATTGATCAATGGTGGTCCCATTGTTCGTCCAGCATTCAAAGCTGTCAGCGGTTCTTATCTTCCTTACAAGCCTCTTGACGCGCGTCAATAATGGCAACGGTTCTCGTTACAGGCGGCGCCGGATTTCTTGGCATAAACCTCATTCGATGGCTTTTGGCGCATGGGGTTCAAGCGATTCGGTCGCTCGATCTTGTACCGTTTGATTATCCCGAGCAACACGATGCGCGCGTTCACGCTGTTGTGGGAGATGTTCGCAATCGTGAATGCGTACGGACGCTCGTTGCTAATTGTGATGCGGTCATCCATTGTGCCGCTGCGCTTCCGCTCTGTAGTGACGATGAAATTTTCTCGACAGATATCGGTGGCACGCGATGTGTCGCCGAGGAATCCAAAGCCGCTCATGTCCAACGGTTCATCTATATTTCTTCCACCGCCGTCTATGGTATTCCCGATCATCATCCATTGCAAGAAGATGATCGTCTTGAAGGCGTAGGTCCTTACGGAATTAGTAAAATCACGTCTGAAAAGATTGTGCGGGCGCTCGACTCTGAATCTTTTGCCGTTTGCATTTTGCGTCCAAAATCGTTCATTGGTCCTGAACGTTTAGGGGTGTTCGCCTTGCTGTATGATTGGGCTTATACGCGCCATGGATTCCCCGTCATTGGATCGGGGAACAATCGCTATCAGCTGATGGATGTCGAAGATCTTTGTGACGCGATTGGGTTAGCCCTATCCTGCCCAATCGAAACGGTACGCGACACGTTCAATGTGGGAGCACGTCTTTTCACAACGATGCGTGAAGATTGGCAAGCGGTATTGGATGCCGCCGGTCATGGCAAGAAGATTATAGGATCACCGGCACGGTTGACGATTGCAGTGTTACGTCTTTTGGAAGTTTTGCACCTCTCGCCTCTTTATCAGTGGGTGTATGAAACGGCGTCACAAGACAGCTTTGTTTCCATTGACAAAATCGTTCAGAAACTCGGGTGGTCGCCTAAATATTCCAACAAAGATGCGCTTCTAAGAAATTATGCTTGGTATGTCGCCAATCTTGATCGCTTCCGCGGACAATCGGGTAAGACGCATCGCGTGCCATGGAAACAGGGCGTTTTATCACTTTTGAAAAGGTGCTTTTAATGAACTCTCTCATTTTGGATCGTTCCACCGAACAAACCTTTGCCGCCTATAATGGACGTTGCCTTACGGTCAATCATCGTGATGATGCGTGGGTAGAGCATTTGCGTACGTTTCTGAATGGTGAATGTCCTGAAGCTTTAGTCGTGGGACTTGGCCCCGGTTCATTCGCCGGGATTCGTGGCGCAATTGCCTGTTTGCAGGGGATGGGTCTCGGATGGGGCATTCCGGTTAAAGGGTTTCCTTCTGCCGCACTGTTTGCCCTTGCTTCGGGGCAACCGCACGTCACCGTTGTCGGAGATGCACGGCGTGGCACACTTTGGGTCGTACGCTATAGCGTCACGGATACGACCCTCATTCAAGAAGAAGATTTTCATATCGTACAAGCAGAACACTTTGTGCCAAGCGCGGAAATGGTTTCACCTGATGCCGAACGATTGGCAAAGTTCGGATTGCGCAAGATTTCGCTCAAAGCGGAACTCCTCGCGGAGACCGTTCGCCGTCTCGGAGAAACCTTAACGCCTGATCCCATCCCTCTCTATCTTCACCCTGCGGTGGGGTGCGCCCATGCCGAGTGAAACGCTTGAAGCCTTTGATACACAGCTTGCGTCTATTCTCAATGAGATTGATCAACTATTAGAAGCACGTTACGGGCAACAATTCCGGCTTCGTCCGACCCGCCCCGCCTCCGGTTCTGCTGCGAATCCACAATATGACGGGCTTTTCTCGGTGATTGCAAATTTCTCTGCAGGGATTGGTTCACAGTATGGCGCCGGTTATACACTTGATTTGCGCGCGACGACATCGGATCCGATTCCGCAAGAGCTTCAGTTGCAATGGGAGAATCTTATGGTGGAAACGCTTCGTAAGCGCCTCCCCGAAGTCTTTCCTCATCGCGTCTTACACGTTGCAAAAGATTTCTTCGGATGGAAAGTTTACGGCGATCTCTCGCTGTAACCATTCTTTTCTTTTTCAAGAAGTACGGGGACATCTTCTATCGCCTTTTGATAGACTGAGCTCTATTGATTACAAGAATTTCCGGGAACTATCATGACACGATTATTACTATTTACTTTCTCCGCTTTACTCCTTTTTGCTGGCTGTTCAAAAGACACGCCATCGAAAATTTCCGCACGTGCTAAAACAGCCTACGAAAACGGTCTTTTTCCACAAGCCATTGCTGAATACGAGCAGCTACTCAAAGTCTCCGGTGATAATGCCGATATCTATTACAATATTGCACTCTCTGCGTATCCCACCGGTGACACCGCTTACGCTAAAAGTGCCTTGAACCGCGCACTTCTCCTAATACCAACAGGTGTACAAGCCGAACTTTACAAAGAATTATTAGGAATGGTTTGTGAATCTCAAAAAGACACGCCGCAAGCCATTCATATCTATCACGACCTCGCCAATAACGCCTCTCGCGTGGACGTTCGCCAAAGAGTACGTTCTCGTCTTGCCCGACTCTATGCCGAGCAACAGCGCACTGATGCGGCGTTTGCACTTCTCTTGACGTCACTCCATGAGGCGCCGACGAATGCAACGACGCTTTATAATTTCGGGAAGCTCGCAATGAAGCCCGCCTTAAGCCTTCATCGTGCGGCGCTTGATTCTTTGCGTCAAGCGGAACGGCTCTTACCGCAAAATTCCACTGAGCAAAAAGATGCCGCGAATTGTGTGCTCCGCCTTTCCGGATATTTGGAGCGCTATCGTAAAGAACCTGTTGTCGGTAACCTGCAAAAGGCAAAAACTTTCATTCAACAGGCTCAAGAGGCACAGGCGAAAAAGCGTTGGAAGAATGCCGAAGAGTTTGCTAAAAATGCCGCCAAAGCCGATCCGTCATCTTATGAAGCCGCACTTCTTTACGCGCGTATCGCCGTACAAAACAATCATCGCGATATTGCACTCAAAGCCTATACCGCCGCGATTCTTTTACGCCCCGATGCCAATGAGCCAGCATTTGAAGCCGCCTCGCTTGCCTATCAGGAAAAACTTTATGCCGAGGCGCTCCTGTTTCTGCGCCCTGCGATTGCGCTAGCGCCTCGTAAGCCGCTGCAAGCAGATTTAATGGCACGTATTCTTTTCGCGCAACGTCGTTCCGCAGACGCCCGCATTTGGGGCGAATATTATCTCTCTTTAATTACGAAGCCCTCCGCTGCGCGAGAGACTTACGCCCAATGGGTCAAGAACTTGCCGCAAGGATAATGCCATGATTGGAATTTCAAAACTTTACATGGGGCAAACTGAATCTTCGGATCCTTTACGTTATGGACGGTTGAGCAGTCAACTCCCAAGTCATTTGCTTCAATTCTCAAAGGACAAAAAGCCGATTGTCGTTTGGAACATTACACAACGTTGCAACTTAAAATGTAAGCACTGCTATGCCGCCGGCATTGCAGATGTCTCGAAAGAGTGCACGACCGAACAAGTGAAAAACGCCATTGATGGGCTCGCCGACTTTGGCTGTCCCGTGCTTCTCTTTTCAGGTGGCGAACCTTTTGTTCGAGAAGATGTTTTAGAACTCGCACACTATGCCCGTAAAAAAGGACTTCGCGTTGTCTTCTCTACAAATGGGACACTCATTACAGCAGAGCTTGCACAGCAGATAAAAGCCATCGACGTTTCATATGTAGGCATTAGTATTGACGGGATCCGTGCGACACATGACGCTTTTCGTGGCGTCTCCGGAGCCTATGATCGAAGTCTTGCAGCGATTCGGATTTGTCGTGATAAAGGAATCAAAGTTGGCTTACGTGTGACATTGACACGTGAAAATTCGCGCGACATTAGTGCCATTTTCAAGCTTATGCGTGAAGAGCATATCCCTCGAATTTGCCTTTATCATCTCGTCTACGCTGGACGTGGTGCAAACCTTCGTGCCAACGACCTTTCGCATGAAGAGACGCGCGCCATTGTTGACAAAATCATTGACGAGACGCAAGCCTCTTTTGATGCCGGATTTCCATTGGAAGTTTTGACCGTTGACAATCATTGTGATGCGCCCTATCTTTGGATGCGTATGGTGCGCGAAGGTAATCCACGTGCAAACGACGTCTTACGCCTTTTACGTATGAATGGCGGTAACTCTTCTGGAAATGCCCTCTCGTGTATCTCGTGGGATGGCACCGTTTATCCCGATCAATTTTGGCGCGACAAACCGTTAGGGAATATTACCGAACACAGCTTTGGCGATATTTGGGGCGCTCCGCCCGAACAGTCTTTTCTCCGCTCGCTTCGTGAAAAGCCAAAACACGTCACAGGTCGTTGCAAAGGATGTCGATTCCTTGAACTTTGTGGCGGTAATTTCAGAGCACGTGGCGAAGCCGCCACCGGCGAAGTATGGGGAATGGATCCGGCATGTTATCTCACGGATGACGAAATCTCTGGACCAGTACCATGGACGGATTAACGGTCGCAATTTTATTGACGGTTGCGTTCTTCTCCCTCCGCGGAGCCTTTCGTGGTCTCTCGGGAGAGCTTGCGCCTCTTATTGGGCTTATTGCTGGGGCGGGGGCGCTTTGGTTTGGTTATCCGCCGTTGAATATCGCCCTTGCAAAAGCACTTCCAACGCTCGATTCGCAGGCTTGTATTTTCTACGCTGCGATTGTGGCAGCCATCGCGGGATTAGTTCTTTTTTTTATTCTCGCAACGCTTGTGCAGAAAGTCGGTGCGTGGATTGTTCCGCAACCGTTTAATGCACTTCTTGGAGCACTCATCGGCGCAGCCAAAATTATCCTTTTCGTCAGTGTTATAGGTGGTATCTGCGCAGTTGCAACGGATCGCCTTAAAGGGTTACGCAAGTCCACAAAAGAAAGTCCGCTGACGCTCGCCATTGCCGATTTTTGGTCCACGCGCTTCAAATCCGTTGGGGAATTAACGTCTCAACACTCCTTTATCGTCTATCCTCCCGAGACAAAAAAGGTTCCGCATGGCCGGCATCAATAACGAAATTCTTGCGGAAATTAAAGAGCGAATCAACCTCATTGATTTTATCGAAGAGCATGGTATTGTCCTTCGCCGATCAGGTTCAACGGCAAAGGCGTGTTGCCCTTTCCATAAAGAGAAAACACCGTCCTTTAACGTCAACGGCGAAAAAGGATTTTACAAATGTTTTGGCTGTGGTGAGAGCGGTGATATCTTTTCATTTATGGAAAAGTTTGAAGGTATTCCTTTTATGGAAGCGGTCAAACAGTTGGCAGAACGCGCCGGTATTGAACTCAAAGAACGTTACGACCCTCAAGCGAAAATACGCCAACGCCTCTACAGCATTAACAGTGAACTTGCCGCTTTTTATCGGCGTTGTCTCCTGCAAACATCTGAGGGTAAAGTCGCACGTGACTACCTTGCGCAACGTGATCTTGTCGGTGAAATCCAAGAACGCTTTGGATTAGGATTCGCTCCGAATCGTCGTGGCGTCTTACTCGAATGGGCGAAGAAGCATAATTATACGCCGGACGAACTCGTTGCCGCCGGTGTTCTCGCTGCGCCCAAAAGCGCTGGAGACAATTACTACGATCGTTTCCATGGACGTATCATCTTTCCCATTTGCGATGCACAAGGACGCGTGATTGCATTCTCCTCACGTACTCTTGAGAGTAATGCCAAGGTCGCTAAATACGTCAATAGTCCCGAAACGGAAATCTTTAAGAAGTCCTCCACGCTTTACGCGCTTCATCTTGCGCGCCCCTTTATCACCAAAGCAATTCCGCGCCGAGCCATTGTCTGCGAAGGTCAAATTGATGTCATTCGTTGCCATGCCTGCGGATTTGGAAATGCCGTTGCCTCACAAGGAACCGCTTTCACCGAAGAACATGTCAGTCTCTTAAAACGAAGCGCCGATTCTGCACTCCTAATTTTCGATGGTGACAATGCCGGCGTTAAAGCCGCCATTCGAACAACACGGCTTTTTCTTACCAAAGGTGTCCCCGTACGCATTGTCACACTCCCCGCCAAGGACGACCCCGATTCGCTCCTGCGAACGCAAGGGGCGCAAGCCTTTCAAAAATGTATTGATGAAGCAGAAGATCCGGCACCTTATCTCGTCCGTGTATTACGTGCTGCGGAAACGGATCCGAACGCCATGGACGCCGTTGCTCGAATTGCCAAAGTCTTGATCGAAACTGTTGCCGAATGTCCCGAGCCCGTTTTAACAGCAAAATTTCTACAAGATGGAGCAGAAGCGCTGAATCTTCCGATTGCACCCTTAGAACACGATCTTGAAAAAGTACGTATCGCAATGGAAGAAGCAACACGCCGCCGCGAATCTTATCAGGCAACGCACCCCACGCTCCCCACGCCGCCCCCATCTCGTGAAACAGTCGCAAATCCTGTACTCGAAGCCACCGCGCTACTTGAGTCTGAAATATGGATGCCCGAGAGTAGTTCAAACGAAGAATTTGTTGATTACGCGGACGATACGGTTGAACCTTCCCCTCTCCCGAATTTCAGCGATCTTGAAGCCTCTCAAAATCTCGCCAGTGCACTCTGTGAACTCCTTGCGCATTACTTCTTTGACAAAGAAGTAATGGACTGTTTAATCCGACATCTTCCGCCTGCATTCGTTCATAATCCCTTTGCCGCAAAACTCTACGATTTAGCCTGTGATGCAATTCTCCACTCCGCCCATACGCTCACACCGCCAACCGAAGATTCTGCGTTTACGCAAACGCTCGCGCAGTTGTCCGCAAACCCTGACCGCATTATTTCAGCAGGGGATGACGTCACGCCGCTCATTTATGCCCACGATCTTGTCAAACATTATTGGTTACGTGAATATGACCGCAAAATTCTACAGCTCAACCCTAATGACCGCTCAGCCTATCTCTTAACGGTTTCGCGGAATCGGCTCAAACAACTTTCATGGGAACAGGCTGAACCTTATATGGATGCGCTTAATCCAGAAATTATGCGGCAATTGGAGATGACTCCTCTCACGTCTCAGCCGCCACCGCCCTCTGCACCGCAGCCAAAATGTCTCACGCAAGAAGTTGTTTCGCAACCTCTTCCAACTGCCCCCTCTGCCCCTTACGAAATTGAGAACAATGAATTCAATCACGACCCCTACTCCGTCCTCTAATCTTTCCGCACTCGAAGCATGGGGACTTGCCCGTTGCTCGGATCTTCAACAATTAGAATCGATTACGCAACGTCTCTCCAACGTGTTCACCGATGAACGTCCGGAAACGTATACGACCTACCTTGAAGATCCCGATGTTCTGACGGCGTATGCCCTTTTCTTTGCGCCACAAACGGTCGCACGTGTCTCCGAAGCACTGGATGGTATTCTTGCGCGACTTCCGCCATTCCCCAATCGCCCCTTACGTGTTCTTGACCTAGGGTGTGGCATTGGTTCGGCTCTTATCGCACTTCGTAACCGCTTTGGGACTTCATTAGAGCTCACAGGCGTAGACTGGTCAACCGCCGCACTCGACGCTGCAAAAACGCTTGTCCCCGGTCTTAAAACGATTCAAGCGAATCTGCGCGAGTTTGTGCCGGAAGAATCTTATGACATTATCGTTTCAAGTTTTGCCTTTAATGAAGCTTTCCCGAATCCTACGGAAGCCGCACAAAAGTTGAACGCACTCGGGAATGCTCTTCGTACAGATGCCCCTTCGTTTGTCCTCATCCTTGAACCGGCCTCACGTATTGGCACGCCCCAACTGCTCGCCTTACGATCTCAACTTACTTCTTTTCCTCTTTATGCACCTTGCCCGCACGCAAACGTCTGTCCTCTCAAGACACAACGCGACGGCATTTGCCATGATGTCCGCAAATTCCACCCGACGCGTTCAATGACATTGCTTAATCGTCATCTCTTCCGTTCAATCAGTGAGGTGAAATATACCGTTCTTGCTTTCGGTCATCACGAGGGACCGTCCGCTGAAGGATTTGGAAAATCCGATTTCCTTCGTATGATTGGTCCTATGGATAAAGGCAAAGGCGTTCTCACTTGTCGCGCCTGTATGGGAGACGGTGCCATTCGCAAGATTGAGCTTCCCTCTGCTGTCCTCACCGCAGCGCGCCGTCATACACTTCTTACCCGTCAACGAGGCGACTGTGCGTGGCTTGATGGCCCCTTAGGTGTCCGCAAACAGTTGGAACAAGGAACGTGTCAGCGAACAGCAGACTTGCGTTTCACAGATGAAGCGACACCGCTCATTGACCACAATCTTGACGATTTCACTTTCTCTATTTAGAAGTAGCGCCATTCCTCAACAAAGACGCCCCTCATCTAAGATGGGGGGCGTCTTTGTAATGTTACCTCTGTTTATTTTGTTTCAACAGGCAGTAACGGTTCGTGGTCGTTCGCCTTATCACCAAAGAAGTAATTGGCAAGTGTTGCATCGTCGGTATTTTCCCAAGAACCACACAGCGCCTTGTAAAGCTTAACCTGTGCTTGGGCAATCGTACCTTCGCTAATCACGCGCGATTCATCCAGTGACAGCATATTACGCTGGGCATCCAGTACGTTGTTAAAGTCTGTAAGCCCTTTTTGGTACTTGTCGTTTGCGACGTCATAAGCATTTGCCGCCGCCTCTACTGCCAAACGCAAGGAAGCCAACCGTTCCTGCTCCCGACGATAGTCCGAAAGCGCATTACGGATATCACCGAGTGCGGTTAAAACGGTGTGTTCATAAACAGACAAAGCCTGTTTCTGTTGCTCCGTCTTAATCTCAATATTGGCGTTAATCTGTCCACCGTGGAAAATGGGCAATGAGATACCGGGTCCAAAACGGTAGAAGTGGCTGTCCCAATCAAAGACATCACCGACATGAAGCGCCTCAAGTCCAAGAGACCCGGAAATATAGACACGCGGATAACGTTCTGCTTCTGCACTTGCAAGCATCTCAACCGAAGCCTTCAACGCACGTTCGGCAGAAATAACATCGGGACGATTCCGAATCGCATCAGCCGGAATGCCACCTTCTAAATCCAACGCTTCCGGTTGAGGGATTCCCGTCGGATGAAGCCGTTGCTCCCTCTTGGCATTTTTATCGATCGGAAGTGACGTGATGACACGAATACCTTGCTGTTTCACTTCCACCGGAAGTTTTGACTCTATCTGTGAAATACATTCCTGTACACGTGTCTTATTCATTTCGCAATTGGATCCGCCCGCAAATGTTACCGTGAGCGTATACAATCCGTTATTGGCACAAGCACTTTTCATATAGAGCATCGCTTCCATGCCCGCTATTTGCGCTTCCAACGGCTTCCCGATCGTTTCCTCAAGATTCGCAGCAGTAGCACCGGGGTACGTCATCAAAATCTGGACTGTAGGCGGTGTGACCTCAGGAAATTGCTTAATCGGCAATGTCCCCGGCGTTACACCGCACAAAATGGCGAGCGCATTTTCACAAGTTGTCATTTGCGCTTGAATCTGCGGAACTTTTGCCGCCGTCGAACGCAAGTTATACTCCGCCTGATACTTGGCAAGCGCATCTCCGATACCTTCATTGTAACGATCCGAAAGAATATCGTAGGTTTCTTGTTGTACACGAAGGTTATCATTAGCGACAAAAAGCCGCGCTTGAAGCGTCCGAAGCTCTAAGAAACGAAGCGCAACTTCTGAAGAAATCGACACCCACATGGATTTCAAATCTGCTTCCGCCGCTTCCGCCTGAGCCTCCGCCGCCGCCGCGACGCGCTGTTGCCGTCCAAAAAGATCCACTTCCCATGAGGCATCGCCGGCAAGCTTATAGTCCGTCGTACGCTTCATAAACGTCGGCATATTGTCAGAAGCACTTGAACGTGTTACATCCGCGCCAATATCCACCGCAGGCCACAATGCGCCACGCTGATAATCATACTGTGCACGTGCTGCACGCAAATTTGCACGTGCACTTTCCAATGTATGGTTGGCGGCAAAAGCTTTTGCAAGAAGCCGTGTCAGCGATTCATCACCGAAGCGATTCCACCAAAGGTCAAGCTTGGGCGCGGCGACATCAGCCGGAGCCAAGTCTATATTCCGCGGAGAAGTAGAAACAGCAGAATCATCAAGAACAGACGCAACTGCTTTTTCTTGATATTGCGGGCCAATAAACGTACAGCCGGTAAATGCCAGAAGCATCCCAAGAGCCAATGTAGAAGTTTTCATTGAATCTCCTCCTTGGAGACTTTCGTCTTATTACGGGCACAAAGTGAATACGTGGATTCACGCATATTCTCAAAGAGTGAATAAAGCGCAGGGATCATCAGAAGCCCCACTGTTGTTGCCGCAATCATTCCCCAATAAACGGTGATACCAATATGCTGACGGCTCGTAGCACCGGCTCCCGCAGCATACACCATCGGCAGCACACCGAGAATAAACGTCAATGCCGTCATCAATACAGCACGAAGTCGTTCACCGGCACCTTCACCGGAGGCATCAACAATACCGAGACCTTGCGTATGACGTTGTGCCGCAAATTCGACAATCAGAATGGCGTTCTTTGCCGCAAGTCCAATCAGCAAGATGAGTCCGAGCTGTGCATAAATGGAGAGCGACAACCCTGCCGCCTTAATCCCCATCAACGCTCCGACGCACGCGACCGAGACCGAAGTCATCACAGAAAGTGGCATCGTCCAACTTTCATATTGAGCGACCAAGAACAGATAGCCAAAGATAAATGCCGCAATAATGAGGATTGACGTTTGTCCATCCGCCGCCTGTTCCTGATAAGTCAAGCCGGACCATTCAAACGTGAAATCTTTGGTTAACGTTTCTTTAGCGACGCGATCCACCGCCGCCATCGCCTCGCCCGAGGGCACTGCCGCCATTGCCGTAATCGTTGCCGAGGGGAAAAGGCTATAACGCATATACTGACGCGTACCACCTTCATTGTGTTTGGTAACGAGTGCGCTCAATGGAATCATCTCTCCGAGCGTATTCGGCACATAGAGACGTTCGATGGAATCTGGCGTCGCACGTCCTTTCCAATCCGATTGCACAATCACCTTATTGACCTGCGTGCCAATATTGATATCGTTGACATAACGCGACCCGAGGTAATTCTGCATTGTGGCATACACTTCGGAAACAGGAACCTTGTAGCTTTCCACCTTCGTACGATCGATATCAAGATTGATGTGTGGCGTCGTTGAGGTATAGGTGGAGAACGCACGCGCAATTTCTGGCGCAGCATTCAATTGCATCACAAACGCTTTTAAGTTGCGTTCAATGATTTCAGGATTCGTAGACTTTAATGACTGGAAGCGGATATCCATACCGCCGGTCATCCCCAATCCCATAATTGCAGGCGGCGCGAAGCTATTGATTTTCGCCTCATGGAATTGCTCCCCGATGGCTTGAATCTCACGGATAATATGATTGACGTGCAACTTCGGATCTTTACGCTCAGCCCACGGACGAAGCGTCACGACAACCATTACAACGTTTTCCGCATCACCCGAAACCATTCCGTGTCCGATAATGGACAACACGCGATCCACGCCAGCGATTTTATGAACTTCAATCTCAAATCGTTTAGCAAGCGCATCCGTCACTTGACGGTTCGTTCCTTCACGCAAGCAAATATCAGCAAAAACTACGCCTTGATCTTCTTCCGGGATAAACGATGTTGGCGTCTTTTGCAAGATGAGCAACACGCAACAGCACACGGCAACAAGAAGCAAAAACGTTAGGATACGTCGTGCTGAAAGAAACTTTGCAACGATGACATAGTTCTTCTTTAGCCAATCAAGCCCCGTATTAAACCATGCAAAAGGCCCATGCTGATGTTGCTTTGGCAAACCTAAAATTGTCGCGCACAATGCAGGTGAAAGCGTCAACGCATTCACAGAAGAAAACAGCACAGCGGTTGAAATGGTCACTGCAAACTGCGAATAGATGCGCCCGGTAATACCGGGGATAAATCCGACAGGAACGAAAATTGCCAATAGCACCAATGTCGTCGCAATGACTGCGCCTGTTACTTCGTGCATCGTCACCAACGTTGCCGTCTTACGATCCAAGTGGTTCTTCTGCATATGGTACAAGACACGTTCAACGACCACAATGGCGTCATCCACGACCAACCCGATTGCCAACACCAATGCGAAAAGCGTCAGTGTGTTAATGGAGAACCCGAGGAATTGCAAGACTGCAAACGTGCATAAAAGTGAAACAGGGATTGTGCACAAAGGAACAAGCGTTGCACGAAAGTCTTGCAAAAAGACGTAACACACAATGACAACAAGTGCGAACGTCAAGAAGAGCGTCATTACGATTTCTTCAATTGATACACGGACGTATTCCGTCGCATCATAAGAAAAGGTGTACTTCAAATCTTCCGGAAAAAGCTCCTGCATCTTATCGAGCTTGGTGCGAATCTCATCCACAGAATCAATCGCATTTGTTCCCGGTGTCTGCTGAAGCATCATACAAACGGCATCTTTGCCATCGTAGAAAGTTACGTTATTGTACGTATTACCGCCGATTTCGACACGAGCGACATCGCGCAACCGCACAAGACCGCCTTCTTCAGCCGTCCGTACAACAATATTTTCGAACTCCTCGACCGAACTCAACCGTCCGCGCGTCGTAATCGTATAAAGTTCACGCACCGAAGGATCCATGACCGGTGAAGTACCGACAGATCCCAACGCTGCTTGTTGGTTTTGTGACGCAATCGCTTTTGTTACATTCGTCGAGGACAAACCTTGCGCCGAAAGACGTTCCGGATCCAACCAAATACGCATCGCCATCTGCGCACCAAAGACGTCCGCACCACCCACTCCATTGATACGAAGCATAGCATCACGTACATTGGAATAGAGATAGTCGGAAATCTGTAAATTACTCATCGCACCGCTCGGGGACGAGAAGGCAAGGAAGCCAAGAATGGACGACGATTTTGACTCGACGGTAATCCCTTGCTGTTTCACTTCTGCTGGAAGTTTTGATTCGACCTGCGAAATACGGTTCTGCACACGCACCATATTCATATCGCGATTGGAGCCGACCGCGAACGTGATCGTGAGCGAGTAAGACCCGTTATCGGTACAAGTACTCTCCATGTAGAGCATATCTTCCACGCCGTTGATTTGCGATTCCAACGGGATAGCAACGGTATTTGCAAGGTCTACGGCATTGGCGCCCGGATAAGTTGCCGAAACACGAACCGTCGGTGGCGTCACTTCCGGATATTGCGTAATCGGCAACGTTCCAATCGAAACGAGACCGACCAACGTCATCACCACGGCAATCACCAACGCAAAACGTGGACGATTAACGAAGATTCGTGAGAAAATGTTTTTATTGGGCAAGTCAACGAGCGTTTCACGCAAAATCTTCTGCTCATTGGCCTCAATGTCCGCAAGGGACATAGAGTTT
This sequence comes from Kiritimatiellia bacterium, assembly GCA_036651955.1. Classification (GTDB taxonomy): domain Bacteria; phylum Verrucomicrobiota; class Kiritimatiellia; order RFP12; family DVOR01; genus Spyradenecus. The sequence goes on along the minus strand of JAVVWU010000020.1, from coordinate 11,582 downwards.
TCCTTTTTGGCCATAATCAGCTCCTTATTTCTGCGAATCAATGACATTGAGCTTCGCGCCCTCAACGACATTGACAACGCCTTCGGTCACAACTTCATCGTTCTCTTTGAGACCTTCTAAAATCTCAACATACGCTTTTTGTTGCGCACCCAACTTCACAAAATGTTGCACCGCTTTCCCGTCCACATTCACGTAAACGTAATCGCCTTTGGCATTCGTCAAAATCGCTTCTGAAGGAATGGCGAGAACCTGCGGCGGATTCGTCGCGCTCAAAAGCACCGAGACATACGCATTGGCGAGCAGTAACTGATCGGGATTGGGGAAACGATAGCGGACGGGCAGTGATGCCGTTGCCGCGTTCATCTCATTGCTTATAAAGTCTAATGTCCCCGCCACCGGATACTCGTTACCCGTGGGCAAAAGCAACCGCGCACAAAGAGCGGGAGCATTCCGATCCTTCTGCGCTTCACGCACATAATCTTTATCCGAAACAGAGAAAACCACGCGTACGGGATCCGTCTGAACAATACGCGCCAAAGAACCCATTGAAGGCGAAACATAATCACCTTTCTTGAGCAGTGATTTTCCAATATGCCCGGAGATAGGAGCTGAAATCCGCGTATAGCCTAAATTGATTTCCGCCGAACGCAAATTTGCTTCCGCTTGTGCAATCGCCGCACGACCTTCCAACATATTCGCATATGCTTGGTCAATTTCAGTCTCGGTTACTGAACGCTTATCCACTTTACTCATACGCGTATGGTAACGATCTGCATTCGTGCTTACCGCTTTCGCCTTTTCGAGTTCCGCCTTACACTGCGCAACCTTTGCTTCATAAACGGAAGGGTCAATCAAGTAAAGCAAATCGCCTTCCTTGACCATTGCGCCTTCCTTAAAAGCCACCGCCGCAATCGTGCCATCGATTTGTGCACGAAGATCGACATCTTGAATCGGTTCAACGTGTCCCATGTAAGTCACAGGAGGATTGATTACACGCTTCGCAACCAACGCCGTTGCCACCGTCTTCGGTTGATTGGCATACGCTACCATCGGATTCACGCCCTGCGCCGCTTCTTTCGCTGGCAGCAGTGTCCGAACTGAAAAACCGATAATAAACGCAAGTACTGCGCATAAAATCGTCCCCACCGTGCCACCAATTTTCCGTTTCATTTCTTCAGTCATTTCATTTCCTCCGAATACCTTGAATAATCAAATCAAATCCCGTGCGTAATGTAGCCTCTACATTCACCGCACGCTTGTTTAACAATGATTCACGTAAAACACCAAAAAAGAGTGCGCAAAAAAGTACGGCAATCTCCGTTGGCTCCAAAGGAGAAACAATTTCGCCCTCAGCCTTCAATGCCGTTATCTTTGCCTCAAAACGAACAAACGGATCGCCGGCAAATCCCATCGCAATCAATCGTTTCGTCAATGACGCTTTTAACGCCTCGTTCCATTCCACTCGGCTCATTGCGAAAAGCATAAATCGCTTCGTTTCGCATTGTGTCATAATGGCGTTTCCCCACGCCAAAAAGATATCGCGGATGCCCTCAAGCGTCGCGTCCTCTAATCCTTGCAACGGTTTATAACGTTGATGTTCCTGTAAAATAATTTCAGCCAACAACGCTTCTTTGGACTTAAAATGCCAAAAAACTGCACCCTTCGTTAAATGAATACGCTTAGCAATATCATCAAACGTTGTGAGCGTATATCCCTTCTTCGAGAAACAGTCCAGCGCAACGCGTAAAATTGCATCGCGCGTGGCCATTGCTTCTTTTTTTGTTCGCCTCATCGGGATATCCTTCCATCAATCGACTACGTTGGAAAAAGGTCGGTATTATACCTACTGCTCGGGACGTATGCAAGCTTTTTAGAAGTGCTACTTTGTTAAGAGCGTCTAATATTAAAGCTGTCCCTGTAAGAAAAAGAAGCGCATCATCATTCCAAATTAAAATTCATTAGAGCTCATATTCTGAGAAATATAAGTACCGCTCTCGCCAAGGAAAGCGCACTTGTGCAGCGAGGTAGATAGTCAAGGTCACTGAGGCTCATGGTCTACCTCAGTGAGGTACGAGGTCAAGGTCAGTGAGGTAGAGGCTGTGCCTCACTGAGGTGCGCGATCAGAGCTTTTGGAATATCTCTTGAAACTTCAAGACGTATGGTGAGCTAGAAGATTTGTGTAAAGCACACTTTCGGACAGATTTCGCCACAAACAATGAGAGCCTCCCTAAGCAAAAGGAGGCTCTCATAAAGACCGCGTTACAGAAACAGCTTTTTGAGCTTTCGTTTTGTCTCTGACTTTAATTAGCTGCGAATAAGCGTCACCACGCGCGAATAAATTTCTTGCGCGACATCAGGATTGTTCATCGTATAAAGATGAATGCCATCAACACCGCCGACAAGTAAATCAACAATTTGATTTACGGCATAGGCGATTCCAGCATCGCGCATCGCTACAGGACTATCGCCAAAATGTTCTAAAAGGCGCTTAAACTTCGGCGGAAAGCTTGCATGGCAAAGAGAAAGCATCCGTTCGATTTGACGGCTGTTGATAACCGGCATAATACCCGCTTCAATAGGAACGTTAATATCAAGCGCACGTACAATATCGCGGAAACGGAAAAACTTATCATTGTCAAAGAAAAGTTGCGTAATGAGACGATTGGCACCTGCCTCCACTTTTTCTTTCAGATGACGAAAGTCGGAAGCTTCACTTTCTGCTTGTGGATGTGTCTCTGGATAACATGCCGCAAAAACATTGAACGCTCCATTCTTTTTTATAAAGCGAATTAAATCCGAGGCGTAGGGGAAATCTCCCGGAAGAGGAGCATTCTCAACCGGATCGCCACGTAAGGCGAGAATGTCATGAAGCCCGACTTCATTAAATCGCGCCAAAATATCCAGCACTTCTCCTTGTGTAAGGTGAAGCCCCGGAAGATGGGCAACGGCAGGAATGTGATAATCGTTCTGAACGGTACGCGCAATTTCAAGCGTCGTACCGACATTTGCCGATCCTCCTGCGCCATAGGTGACAGAGATAAAATCGGGCTGAATGAACCGTAACCCATCCAGCGTACGATAAATGGTTTCAACGGGTGCCGTCCGTTTCGGCGGAAAAATTTCAAGTGAGAAAAACCGTTTCATGAAACCTCCACATACAATCCGAGGCAAGGCGTTAACCACGCAATGCACGTGCGGCGGCAACAAGATTTTCAAGCGACGGAATCGTCTCTAACCAACCGCGCGTTTTCAGTCCACAATCTGGATTGATCCACAGTTGCGAAGGTTCAACCTTCGTAAGAATGAGACGCAGAACGTTCAGAAGTTCCGCAGTAGAAGGAATACGCGGGGAGTGAATATCGTAAATGCCCGGACCGACTGCCGTGCGGAAAGAAGCCTTTGCCAAGGCATCCAAAATAGTTAAGTCCGCACGTGAAGCTTCAAAGGAAATGACATCGGCGTCCATGGCATCAATGTCTGCAATAATGTCATTGAACTCTGAATAGCACATATGCGTGTGAATTTGCGTTTCCACTTTGACAGCGCTATGGACGAGACGGAATGCCGGAATCGCCCAATCCAGATAGGCGGAATGCCAATCACTTCGACGGAGCGGCAATTTCTCACGGAGTGCCGCTTCATCAATCTGAATGATTTTAATACCATGCGCTTCGAGATCGAGGACTTCATCACGAATCGCAAGCGCGATTTGTTCCGTACTTTGACGGAGTGAAATGTCTTCTCGCGGGAAGGACCAGTTAAGAATGGTGACCGGTCCCGTAAGCATCCCTTTCACGGGCTTCGTTGAAAGCGACTGTGCATAAACAGCCATATCGACGGTCATCGGTTGACGACGGGAGACATCGCCCCAAATCACTGGTGGCTTGACGCACCGCGTGCCGTAACTCTGTACCCATCCATTCATCGTGAAGCGGAAACCATGCAAGTTTTCACCGAAAAATTCCACCATGTCATTGCGTTCAAACTCACCGTGGACAAGCACATCAAGCCCCAACTTCTCTTGAAGTTCAATGCACTTCCGCGTTTCGTTTTTATTGAAAGCATCATAGTCGGCAAACGAACGAATCCCTTTGCGATACTCCGCACGATTTTTCCGGACTTCTGCCGTTTGCGGGAAAGAACCAATCGTTGTTGTTGGGAATTGAGGAAGTGCCAATGTGTCACGCTGAATCGCACTCCGCTGAGCGAACGACGGCGCACGTTCAAAATCGGAAGGCTCAAGTGTTGAAAGACGTTGAGAAACCGCCGCGTCAAGTGCATTCGGTCGTGTGGTTGACCACAGGCGTGCATTCGCAAGAAAGGCTTCACTGGAACAAGATTGCGGAATCGAAAGAAGCGTTTTCAGTTCAAACAGTTCCGTCAGTTTTTCTTCGGCAAACGCAAAGTAACGTTTCTCGACAATATCAAGCTTGGATTCATTGGCAACGGTATAAGGCACGTGTAAGAGCGAACACGACGTTCCCACAACGACATTATCAGCACTCAAACGAATCTGATTGAACTGTTTCATTACGGCAGTATAGTTCGTGCGCCAAATGTTCTTACCACAAACAATCCCTGCAAAAAGAATCTTGTCTTTAGGGAATCCGTTTGCCGTCACGCAGTCTAAAGTTTTGCGCCCCTCAACGAAATCAAGTCCAAGTCCATCAAACGGAAGCGTGCAGAGCACTTCGTAACTCTCTCGGACATCGCCAAAATAAGTTTGGAGTAAAACCTGCGTATTCCCTTTATGCGCCAAAAGACGTGTGTAAAGAGAGGTAAAGAGTGTAACGTCTTTTTCTGTAAGATCTTGAACGAGCGCCGGCTCATCAAACTGCACCCACGAAATACCATGCGCATTTATCTTTTCCAACAGTTCACTATAAGCATTTAACAGTGGCTCGATAAACGTTGTGAGCGAACGCGTACCGGTGCACCGCACAAGTTTCAGAAAGGTAAACGGACCCGGTAACACGGGGCGCGTTTCAATCCCGCGAGCTTTCGCCTCATCGTAAGCGTCCAAAGGTGCCGTTCCAGCAAGACGAATCGCCGTATCGTCCTCCAATTCAGGAACAAGGTAATGATAGTTTGTGTTGAACCATTTTTTCATCGCCAAAGCGTGAACATCACCCGCCGGTCCCTGATAACCACGTGCCATTGCAAAAAACGTATCCAACGGCGAAAGTCCAAGTGCCTGATAACGCGCAGGAATACAATTAAAGAGCGTGGCAATATCCAAAAAGCTGTCATAGAATGAAAAGTCATTGGAAGGAATATAATCAATTCCTGAATCCACTTGCTTCTGCCAATGCGCCGCACGTAATTCCTTACCCACGAGGAGTAATTCTTCGGCTGAGATTTCTCCCTTAAAGTATTTTTCAGTGGCAAACTTAAGCTCACGTTGTGCGCCAATACGAGGATAGCCAATCACAGATGTTTTCATGTTTTACTCCATTAGTGTCTTGCGAATGGAATAAACAGTATCATAGCGCCTTCGTTTCATAATAGTACTTTATTCTTATGATACGGCATAACGTAATGCTATGGATACTTAGACCCTTACCGTGTAAAGCAAAAGGCTCGTTTACAAAGTCTGTAAACGAGCCCTCTAAAGATAGTTCCGCGATCTGCGGAAACAGTTGTACGTTAAGATTAAAATCCCATATCAGCAAGAATATCGGAAAGTTGACGTTTTATCACCGCCATTGAAAGATGTTTCTCGAAGAACTCCCGTGCAATCGGGCGTAATGCGAGCAACTCTTCCCGACGATTAAGCCATACGGTTACGGCATCAACGAGCGCCTTGGGATCACCGGGCGGAATAAATGTAATCGCAGAACAATCTTTTGCTTCGGGCGGATACCCTGTACAAAATTCATTGATCACCGGACGGCAACACGCCATTGCCTCATAAATCTTATTGCCGATGACACGCGAAGCTTTTTCCGTTGTTCCAAAGACACCCAATACAATATCTGCGGAACGAATGACACGCGGCACATCCACATACGGCACTTTCTCAAGAAAGGTAATATTCGTAATTCCTTTTGCCATTTCTTCGGTTGCCGCCTTATAAGCGCCCCACCCTAAGAAGTCCCAGTGAATCGGCAAGTGTTGCGTCATACGCGCCGCCTCCACAATGGTTTCAGTGCCATGCAGTGGAAGATATGCGCCATGATAGAGGATACGAAGCGGCGCCGTGACTTCATGTGGCGGATCATCATTGGTACTTGCCGCCGGCTTAAAAACATTCTCATCGGTTCCGGTAAAGAGAACACGCATTTTCTCACGCGGCACCTTCATATGCTCATGGAAAAAATCAGCGTGACACGACGTATCACACAGCAGCCAATCCACCTTGTTAAACAAATGTGTTTCGTACGCCAACAGCTGTTCTGCACGTTTTTCGGAGGCGTTCCACTTTTTCTGCTCAAGCACCTTCTTATCCCATGCGGAAATCATCGGATCAAATGCAACAGGAAGTCCTCTGCGATGCGCCCACCGGCAAGCGGCATTCACATCACGTTGACGCGCGACCGGGACCCATAATAAATCGGCGTCACAACGAGGCCCGCGAAAGACGTACTCAATATCGCCGAAAGCACAACACCACTTCACGTCGTAATGCACAACCTCCCATCCAAGCTCTTTGAAAAGCCTGATATACACGCGATTACGAGAATATTTAGGATCGAAGCGTCCCCACCACAATACAGTTTTCGTTGCCATACATCTCCTTTCAATATCAATAATAGAGAGCATTCCTCACGAAACGTCATGAGAAGATGCGACCTTGTTACGCGCCCTATTCGACGACTTCCAATAAATCAAGCATATACAAAAGCGTCATCATCCGCACATCCAATGTATGCCCCGCGCGATAAGAAAGAACCGATCCAATGAAACGGCCTCGATCCAGCAACGCAATCGCCGCCAGCAAATCCAACATGGTCCGATGCCAAATCGGTTCACAGCTTCGCCCCTCTGGAAGCGCAAATTCAGGACGCGGTGCCGTGACAAAATGATCGCGCCCGTGAATCAGAATATTGTCTTTTGTGTAACCAAGATGCCGATACTCTGGCAATAGCTTACCAATCGTCTTTGCCAACAAATATTGTGACTGCGTTGCATTCGTCCGCGCACCTGCACCATACATGAATGTTTCAGGCGTTAAGTCAACTTGAATGCGCTGTTGCCCAACAATCGTATTCCACGCAATCGCAACATCAAGATGTAAACGGCGATCCGCTTTTTCAGCAGGAAGCAACGTGAGGAAATCTCCGCGCGTTCCGGCAATCGTCACCGGCTCTTTCACCGTTACATAACGAGCAGGACGTCCCGTGGAAACAATCTTCGCCTTCTGCACCGCCTCCACGAGATCCAAACTTGACCGGTCAAAAAGAGGTGGATCACCTCCGGCAATTCCCAATCGCACATTGTCCACGCCAAGCCCGAGACGAAGCGCAATAATATGCTCAACCATACGCAAATAATTATGCGGCGAACCGGCACGTAAAACAATGTTGCGTGCGCTCGTCCACACATTGCGCACCGAAACTTTGACATCCAGCTGTTCGCGTAAATCGGTCCGATGAATCCACCAGCCGGGAACTGTCGACGCGCCCAACGTCAGTACGGCATTTTTACGCCGTTCAAATGTCCCGACGCCCTCGACACTTTCACACCCTTCCAGCGTTGTTTCATCTGCACCAAACGGCTCCAGGACATCCGTCGTACGAATGTCATCAATCTTTTGTGCCAGAAATGTATCGTAGTCTCTACGAACTTGTGCCTCTTCACCTGCAACTAATCGTCCAATCATCGGATTACTCATGCTCCATACTCCTGTCGGAAGGATACCACAGACGATGGCGTTTTAACAGCCCAGAGATAGCGCTGCTCCATTTCATAAAAGGTCAATATTTCAAACGCGATTCGCCCAGATATTCGCGGAGAATCGAATTCGTCGGAACATCTGCCATCGGCATTGAAGCAAAGTTCTGCAAGAAACACGTCAGCCGCCGTGCCAGCGCATATTCCGGATCCGCAGGCTTCACCTGATTCAAGAGAGGCGAAACGAGCGTTTTCAAAACGGGAATCTCATAGTCAAGCGACGTATTGAAAACCGCATCTGCACAATGTTGGAAAGGAAAGATCCACTTTTCCTCCCCGGCTCGAACATTTGCCCACAAGCGCAATGTTTCAATCGCACTGCGCCCTCTAAATTGTCCATCACGTACAAGACGACGTAAGAGGCGATTGTCAATCGTCGAGATACGGTTATTGTTATCAATGGCGAGCTGCGTTAACGCATTCACATAGACCAGAAACTTTTCCTCTCGTGGAATTCCCGGTGTCAATGCAGGGTTCAACGAGTGAATGCCTTCAACGACCAAAATGCCACGTGCGGAATTAAGCTGAAGTGTACGATCGGAATCACATCCTTCACGCTTCTTAAAATCAAACTTACGCAATGCAATCGTCTCCCCCTTCAAAAGTGAAACGATATCGGCATTGAGCCGTACCCGATCAATCGAATCAATATGTTCATAGTCAGGCTTCCCATCCGCGCCCACCGGATTACGTGCATCACCAACGAAATAATTATCGGTTGAAATTAAACTCGGCTTTAGCCCTATCACACGCAGATGCGTACATAGCCGCATAGCGGACGTCGTCTTACCCGCCGAGGACGGTCCGGCGATCAATACCACGTGCGGACGTGGCACCTGTGACGCAATACGATCCGCCAAACGTGCAAATGTCTTTTCGTGCAGCGCCTCGACCGTATTCATCACATCGGCAACAGAACCATCCGCAATGGCAGCGTTCAACTCTCCCGCATTACGAATGCCAATAATTTCGCCCCACCGTAAATGTTCCGTATAGATATCAAAGAGGAAATCATACGGCGGCATCGGGTCAAGTTCCGTCGGTGTCTTAACACTCGGGAACTCTAAGACAAACCCATCGCGTAACGGTACGATGTCAAAGAGCTGTATCACCCCTGTATGAGTTGCAATCACGCCTTGTGGCAAATCATAAAACGCACCACAAACGGCGAGCGGCAAATAAGGCGGATTACGATGCCATAACAAATTGACCTTATCCATCTGCCCATTGGAACAAAACCGCTCAATGATTTGTTCGTAGCTAAACACTTCATGCCGAATCGGTTCATCCCGTGCAATCAATTCCGCAAGACGTGCCCGCAACGCCGCCACCTTTGTCTCGCGATCCGCCGGCGGCACCTCCCATGACCAATACAACGCATTGTGCCCAAAACTTTGGCGCACACGACAATTCAAATCGGGAAAATCATCATGCAGAACCTTCGCAAGCATAAAGCATAACGTGCGCCGATAGACCTGCCACCCCTCTTCATGCGCCAATGTCAGCAAAGAAATACTCGCATCAAGAATCGCCGGCATGTCCAATGACATCGCGTCATTATTCACAAGCGCCGCAAGCACCGGCAATCCATTACATTGCGACGGCACAAGCGACTTCAATAGCGTCCCATGCTCCACCTGTAAAGTGGCATGCCCCTCAATCTTAATAGTAATCATCGCGCCCCTTCAACAACGGCAGTAAAGGTAGAGAAGAACAGCTCAATGGCTCTCGCTTATCAATCGACTAGTCCGTGATATCGTCCGGCGTATTCATCTGTCCATCCGCACCGGCAGAAATAATTGAATACTTCTTCCCATCCAATTTGTATTCAAGCGCAACGCCCCAACCATCTTTGAGCGAACCGGCCTTCAAAAGCGGCTCGTCATCATTGATCCCCCGCGTCAATACCTCCAAATCCTTCGGATACCCACGGCCGGTTTTCATCCGATACACTTCACACGCCTGACTGACCGCACGGATCGACTCCATCGTCGCCGTCTTACGTGCATCGCCACCCACATCGCCAAAGTTCATCACCACCACCGTACCGAGAATACCGAGAATCAAAATCACAAGCAATAACTCAATCAAGGTGAAACCGGCACGACGGAGAATCTTACGAGATGTATTCATACTGTATCCTTTTATCAATGACCCATTGCAGAGGTCGCAGAGAAAACAGCGGAGAGGATTGCTACGGCCACGAAGCCAACCATCAACGCCACGAAAATAATCAAAATCGGTTCCAGTGCAGTTGTAAAAATCTTGATGTTACGATTCAGTTCTGCCTCATAACGGCGACCAATATGCCCGAGCGCATTCGGTAAATTTCCCGTCTGCTCGCCCAATGCCATCATATCCGTCATCATCCGCGGAAAGACACCACACTGAGCCAGCGGTCCCGAAATCGTGGTACCGTCCGTCACACGTTCACGCGCCGTCCGCAACTCTGCCGCAATCACCGAATTGCCACTCGTCTCCTCTGCAATCCGCAACGCATTCAGCACATTGACACCGTTCGCAAGCAACGTCTGAAGCGTAAACGCCAACGAAGCAAAAGCACCAGACGCAATCAGTCCCTTAATAAGCGGTACTTTTAACTTGAACGCATCCCATTTCATACGTCCACTTCCACGAATCCACTTACGGAAAAGCACCACCGAAACAATGATTCCGACCGCATACAACACACCGTATTTGATTAAGCCCTCACTCATCCCCACCAACATACGCGTAGGCAACGGCAACTCCTGCCCCATACTCTGAAAAAGCTCCGAAAACTGTGGCACAATCTTAATCATAGCGAAAATAACCGCAAGAACGCCCATCCCCAAAACAATTGAAGGATACGTCATCGCCGAAACAATCTTCGACTTCATCGCTTGATTACGCTCATAATGCTCCGTCAGACGACGCAACACCTCCACCATTGCCCCCGACGCCTCCCCCGCACGAATCATATTGCCATAAATATTAGGAAATGTTTTGGGATGTCCATCCACCGCATCAGAAAAAGCTTCGCCACGCATAATACGATCGCGTAAATCAGACGCTACCACACACATTCCCGTCGTCGGATCACCTTGATTCGCCAACGAATTAAGTGCCGCGCCCAACGTCATCCCCGCCTCAATCAAATCAGCCAATTCCGAAGAGAAAAGCAACACCTCCGCCGGCTTCATTTTATTGATCGGTCCCGATGAAAGCTTCCAAAATGAACCTTGGGGCGCAACGGAACTTTCTTTAGAAGAAGCACTTTTCTGTTCAGAGACCGAGAGCGGTGTCAGCCCCTGCGCTTGAAGCGCACGCAAAGCTCCGCGCCGATCCGAAGCCTCGACAGCACCCGAGACTTTCGCCTTTTGACCATTGAATGCAACATAACAGAAATTTGCCATGCCTCATATTCTACCGTATCCACAGACTTTCCTCAACCGCGCCCGTCAAAAATATCACTACGCCTCTAAAGCTCCTCGCTCATAACGGTAGCGCGCACAAAGGCTCCGAAAGCACCTCTTCTCCGCCCAATTCGCCACTCAAAGCTCAGTATCCAAGTTGTCGAAGCGCCTCTTTTGCCGCCGCATGCCCTTGCTCCGCCGCCTTGCGAAACCATTTCACCGCTTCCGCAGCATCACACGCAACGCCGACACCACTATAATAACAGGTGCCCAAATTATACTGCGCCGCCGAAT
>JAVVWU010000019.1:0-28541 GCA_036651955.1 Kiritimatiellia bacterium | reverse complement strand
CCATTGAATCGTAAGCCGTAAGCCAGTCTCGAAACTCTCCAATGGCTTCCAACCAAGCTCGTGTGTAATCTTTGTCGGATCAATGGCGTACCGCTGGTCATGCCCCGGACGATCGCGTACAAACGTTATTTGTTCGGCATACGACCGATGGTCGGCACGCGGACGAAGTTCATCAAGGCACTTACAAATCGATTGCACCACCTGAAGGTTGGTGCGTTCATTATGCCCGCCCACGTTGTATGTTTCACCCGGGCGACCACGATTGAGCGCAAGCCACAGCGCACGGGCGTGATCTTCCACGAAAAGCCAATCGCGAATATTGTCGCCTTTGCCGTAAATCGGAAGCGGACGCCCACTGAGCGCGTTCAATGTCACAAGCGGAATAAGCTTTTCAGGAAAATGATACGGCCCATAATTGTTCGAACAATTTGTTTTGAGCGTGGGCAGTCCGTAGGTGTGAAACCACGCCGAGGCAAGATGATCGGCGGACGCCTTCGAAGCCGAATAGGGCGAACGCGGATCGTACGGTGTCGTTTCGGTAAAGAAGCCTTCAGGGCCTAAGCTTCCATAGACTTCATCGGTCGAAATCAAGAGGAAACGAAACGCTTCTTTTGCAGAAGGTTCAAGCGTTTGCCAGTAGACGCGCGCCGCTTCCAACAAGGTGGCGGTGCCAATGATATTGGTCTGCAAGAACAGTTCGGGTCCGTCAATCGAACGATCCACATGCGATTCCGCGGCAAGGTGCATTACCGCATCGGGACGAAATGTTGCAAACGCCTTCGTCATGGCGGCACGATCGCAGATGTCGGCTTGAAGGAAATGATAGTGCGGATTTTGTGCGACAAGAGCGACCGAAGCCAAATTACCAGCATACGTCAGCTTGTCCACATTCAAAACTTCAGCGTCTGTCGTCGTCATCAAGAGCCGAACGACAGCGGATCCAATAAATCCGGCACCGCCCGTTACAAGGATCCGTTGCTTCATCGCCGCTTCCTTTCGTATGACACTAGATGAGATTACAGAGTCCCGCGCTATTCATCATCCGCGGAGAGTTCACTTTCGACAGGACGATCATCGGGCGAAGTCGTATGCTCCATTTTCCGTGCGTGCGGCGCCGAAGCCTCTGTCTTCTTGTGATTTTCATCCGTATACGTACTATACGTTGAACACGAATAGCCGTACCGCGTTTCGTACTTACTAAAGCCTGCCCAGCGTCCAAAATCGACGTTGTTCACGACCACGCCGAGGACGCGCGCGCCGACTTCCGTCAAACGGCGAGCGGCGAACTGAATCGGTCCAAATCGTGTCTTGTCCGGTGTCGCGACCAGAATCACGCTATCCACCAAATTCGCCAAGACAATCACATCACCCACCAATCCAAACGGTGGCGAATCAATAATAACATGATCGAAATTCTGACGTGCCCAGTCGAAAAATTCCGTGATGATATTCGTTCCCATGAGAACGGAGGGGCTAATCGTACTGGAGGTGCGCGAGAACACCACACTTAAGTTGGGGACTTCACTTTGCACGGGGAGCGTATCAAAGAGCGTGGCGTCTCTCTTCGCCAAGACATGCGGCAAGCTGGCGTAATTTGTCACCCCTTTTCCGTAAATCCCGTAGACACGCGGACGACGCATATCAAAGTCCACGAGCAACGTCTTTTGTCCCGATTGCGCATAAGCAATGGCAAGGTTGGAGGAGGTACAGGTCTTACCTTCAGCCGGTTGCGTACTCATCACGAGCAACACTTTCGTCAAGTCGTGATAACGGGGAGAATCCAAAAGGTTACGCAATCCCGCCATTGATTCCGCATATTGCGAAAAGGGATCTTCGTGCATTGTCAATGCCACTTGCACACGCAATTTCCGTCGCAAATGCGGAAATACCGAAAGGGCTTTGAGGCGCAACCGCTGTTCGATATCGGGGACGCCCGAAAGCTTGTCCTCCATATGGTCGAGCAAGAGAACAAAGAAAACACCGACGAGCAAGCCAATGAACACTCCAGAAGTAAACACAATGTAAGGATTCGGGCTACTCTGCTTCTCCGGTGGCGGAACGCGTGGCAAAGGCTTAATCGTTGCCGCATTTTCATCCGCCTTCATCTCGGCAATACGCGTACGATCGCGCAAACTCGTAATCTTCGTCACTTCCGTTTCACGGGCGCGTTCCAATTGAGAAATCGCCATCTCGGCACCAATAATCTCCGTATCCAATTCAACCAAACGCAAGCGCAACGTTTTGGCTTCCTCTGCGACAGGAATCGTTTGGCGTTCTAAAAGTTCAAGGCTTGCCTTCCCCGTCTCATAGGCGCGTTGTGCCGTCTCCACGAACTGCTCTTTGAAAACGTCTTCCTCGCGCGCTTTCAGCTTCACATCGGGATGATTTTCCGTGAGCTTCGTCAACAGCGTTTTCTTGGCAACGGACGCATCTTGCCACCGCTGAAACGCCGACACAATTTCCGTCGATCGCGGCATTGATTCCGGCATCATTCCGAATTTCCCCGGATCTTCTTTAATCACCGAAAGAGCACTCATCAATTCCTTCGCCTGACTCACCTGCGTACCCAATGTGATGACCTGCGAGTCCAATGCCGACAGACGCGACTGTGTGTTTTCACGTTCCCGTTGAAGCGACTCAATCCGACGCGATTTACGCAATTCCAACAGTTCGGCGTCTAACTGCGACAAGATATGATCTTCCGTATCGAGCATCGCCGTCAACCATGCCACTGCTGATTCCGCTTGCGCCTTGTTCTGCTCGTCCATAAACGTCTTGCACGTCGCAATGTAGGCATTCACAAGATCTGCCGAAAGTTCTGGACGCCCCGTCTCAATCGTCACGGCAACCAATTTGGACATCGGCACTAATTCTACTTCCACCAGCTTAAGACTTTTAATCAGCTCTTCCGTCGAAACGGTCGATGCCGCGTGCTCCGTCCGATAAAAATCAATCACCGACTTACGGACGCGATTATTATCAAACTGCGCCTTACGCGTATTGAACGCCTCACGCAACGACTGTTGTGTTCCTTCTTCCGCAAACACCTGCCCCTGCACCATCGAAACGCCTTGAATCGACATTTCATAGTACGCCGTAGCTTTCCAACGCGTGGGCAAAAGTTGATAAATCACAAATGCCGCTAATAATCCGAGAACCAGAAAAACAAAAATCGTCATCCAGTGATTCATACAGACGCGCAAAATACGTCCAAGACTAATTGCACCGACCGCCGAATCTTCCCCTTCGCCATTGCCGCCCGAAGGAGAACCATAGGAAGCGCCATACGCATTGCCATAAGACGATCCACCATTAGAGTACGCCGGCACATTCCGATAAGAGGACGAACCGCCTTCCGGTGTCATCTGCGGCGAATAGCGGTGGTAGTAAAGACTACGACCCTTTTGATTAAAACTGTTTCCGTCTTCAACTTCGGACATGGACGACCCTTTCAAATTACGAGTGACGGCGGCGCGGCATCCACCCGCGCAGACAGGCACAAACGATCAAAAATACACATAAAACCGCCGGTTCATGTAACGGTGTACCGAAAATTGAAGCAATCAATACGGACACGATTCCAATCCACGAACCGACGAAAATAAAAATATAGCGGAAACTATAAGAACGGTGCCGGTCTTGGCGGATTTCCATCCACTCCACCAAACAACGCCCCAACATCGCCACTCCGGGCAAAAGAAGAAGCAGCGTCCCCATCATACCTTGCTCGCATAGCAAACGCAGAAAATCACACGGGAGTGCCGTCCCACCCGAACGCCAAAGTGCCCATGCCGATTTGCCTTTCACAAAAAACGTCGCACACGCCTCAAACCCGCCCGGTCCCGTACCCATCATCGGCTCACTCGAAAAAACATCCAACGCCAATCGCGCGCGGAATATCCATTGTTCCCAAAACGCTTCCACCCCTTTCGCGCCTTCATTCAAGACGCTCACGAGAGACGTTTCATTCACACTCGGCACCAGTGCAATCCCAATCGCTGCCGAAAAAAACACCGGAAGCATCGTCACGCTGTACCATAAGGCTCGCGGGAAACGTCCGCTTCCACGCACTAAAACGCCCATGAAAATCAGATACACTATCACGACCACCACACTCACACGCATCATCACCGCTGAACCACAAGCAAAAAGCCCCAGCTCATTCGCACAAGCCGCAATCAATGCCACGCGAAACGTTTTAAGCCGCCCTTCCAAAAACGATTCACAAACCATTCCCAAACAAACGCAAAACATCAACATCCACAAGACGGAAATCCCCGAAACTCCGCCCATCCACTCCCACCGTAGCGGACAGCCAAGCGCCACACAAATACCACCGACAACGCCTAGAGCCGCCGTCGAAAGTCCAACGCCCAACAAGAGGAACATTCGCTGCTTACGCATCAGCGAACAGCGAATCACCACCGCACTCGTCAATCCGCCCAACAGCCCCACGAAAAAAGGAACTCCCACCGCAGATTGAATATGTGACGGAAACAGTGGCAGGAACGGTGCGGAATAGAACCAACGCCGAAGCTCCGGACCATACACCAACGCTCGCGGACCATTCAGAATCTGAATGGTCACATAAAGAATCGCCATGAATGAAAAATAAACCAACGCATCCGCTTGAAAATCGGAGCGCATCCGCATCCGTGCGAAAACAAAACTCTCACCCTTTAATACCGGTGGCAGACAGAACATCATCAGCAATAACGAGGTAGCACACCACAGCATCGCCCCCACTGAAACCGCGGGGAAAAAACAAAGAGTGCTCACCGTCATCAGAAGATGGGCAAGCACCCAATATTTTGTTAAGAGTATCTGAACCAAAGAGTCTCTCCCGCGCTTCAAAATCTAAACGAGAGACCAAGATTGACACGAACCGAATCACTGTCCGCCCCTGCTTCATCCTTGGAATACATATCATCACGATAAGAAATGCTGGCATACAGCGAACAATACGCGTTAAAGGCGTAATACGTACTTGCCTGCACCTGATAATACGTACGATCGAAATCGCCCAGCCCTTTACCTGCCGTACCGTTATTCGTATAATCGCCAGGATTGGTGTGCTGCTCATAGTTGAGCGACGCATCCAAACGCGAACTCAATGCATCCGACCACTGAAAATTCACCGCGCCTGTCAACGCATGGTTCCAAATGTAATAGGCTTTCGCGTTTTCGTTATACTCAGGCTTGTAAGAAGAGTTTAATGCCAACGAAAGCGCGACCTTACGCGAACATTGCCATGCTCCACTGACGCTGTAAGTCGGGTCGAAGCTCGACTTCGACTCATAGCCATCGTAATCGTACAGCGAAACACCTGCCATGGCATTCCACGTCGTCTTTGCACCCATACGACCACCGAGACCAGTCATAAGATAGTACGATTGCGACTTCTTCCCCATTTCCGGATCATCCAAACTCGTCGTCACACTCGTATTCCAGTTCAGATGTTCACTTAATTGACGTCCCACCATGAGACCCCCCGAATAGGAATCGTTAGTGTTTTTATTTCCCGAGAGATAATGCGTACGCGTCCAACCGCCGGACAAAGAGAAGTTCCAACGATCATTTGGTGAATAGTTCAAACCGCCATTCAACGCAAAATTTTCACTCTTGTCCTTTTCAACAATGCCAACGTTCATATTGTTGAAAATTGGTTGAAACTGATCGTTTTCAGAGCGACTGTAAGATTGTGACACAAAAACGCGCCACTTTTTGCCAATCGCCTGACTTAAACTCAGTGCTTCGCCATAGGAATCTGTATCAAGCGCGTCTTTACTCTTAAATCCACGTTCCATAGAGTAGAACACATTCAATCCAATAACGGTGGAATCTTTGCGGCTATATCCAAAAGAAATGGCAGGTTGCACATTCCAACCAAAACCAGACTCCTTATGGTTCGAAGTCCCGCGCACATTTGAATCCCAAAAGGCGCCGACGTTCACCACCGGATCCATCGTGAAATTAGAGGCGAGCTTAAACCCCGGCTCTTTCATCCCTGCCATTGCTGGCGATGTCATCCAATAACCACAGACGACGGCAATAAGAAGTAATGTCTTTTTCATTTCAATAACTTTCTGAGTATCGTACTTGCGATTATGGCTGGACACCGCCGCCAATGCCCTGATTTCCGTAGGGCGGGCTCGGCGGTTCCGGAACAGGCGTGTAAGTGGGATTCTTCTTCGGCATATTTACCATCGCAGTACCGGGAATGGAAGTCACATTACCCATACCGGGGATTCCGCCCAAAGGAGGATTCGTAAGCGGCGAATCTTTGGTTTCCCAACCGAACTGAACCGCCAGCAGCATATCCATGCTCTGCCCGAAAGAGTCTGTTGACGAACGTGCAATCAAAGGCACCGCGGCAGCTTTTGGCTCTTGACCGTTCGCCTCGTCACCCGTCTTCGGCGGCTGAGGATCCAAATAATCATCGTCCTTGCCCGGCTCGGCACTGTTCGTAGCAGGAGGAACTTCGCTCTGTGTTTCGACGATCGAATCAGGATCGGCTGGCGTTTCTTCCATCCCTTCGGAAACACCGGCGGCACTTCCCAGAACCGTACTATCATTCTTTTCAGCTGCAATCACCAAAATCGCCGCTGCCGCCGCCATCGAAGAAGGAAGCGCAGCAATAAATGTTTCCCGCGAACGATTCGGATCGCTGGAACCTTGAACCAACATCGCCGTCATCACGCTGGCACGCATAGCAGGCGCATCTGTTCCGGAGCTTTCAAGATATTGACCGCACTGTTGAATGAACTTTTTGCAAAAGTCATCATAGGCGACGTCAGTCATTTTATTCGTTGCCTGTGAAAAGTTGGGCATCAAGAGCTTTGCAACCGCCGCAAGGCAATCGGCAGGAATACTATTGAACAGCTCCGCCATTACGACCGAAGCTTTCTCGCTCCCTGCACCTAAAATCAAAGCACGTGAAACGCTCGTCAACTGTTGGACTTTCTCAGGACCTTCAATGGCTTGTGATGAAACGCCTTCAATCACCTGCTTGGCATAGGCTTGACGTTCTGCAGGAGGAAGGGCGGCAATCGTCGCCTTCACCTTCGCCGGAGAAAAGTCCGCCGGCGTCATGGCTGCAGGCGTTGCGGCACAAACGGTCCACACGCAGAGAACAGCCACCATCATCATTGCTAACATTTGCTTCATACGTATCTCCTCATTTTAGGATTCAAAATCCGGCGTACTACTTTTGTAGTTTACCAATTACTTTCGGGAACGTAAAGTACATCTCCCGGCATCAAAATCACATTTTGCTCCGTATCGCCTCGCGTACCAATCGTCTCGGTATTGATGAGCAACCGTTGCTTTGTTCCATCTAAAAGGTTACGTGTCAACCGCACGCTCGTTGCATCTGCCCACTGTCCGAGTCCGCCAGCATTTTGCAACGCCTGCATCACCGTTAAATCGCACGTTTGCGGAATATTAACGACGCCGGGCGTCCCCACGCTTCCCGTCACGAGCACCGACCCGTACGGTGACGATCCGCCTTCGGACATTGGAACATAATAGACCGAAACAAGCGGATCCACGTAAAACTTCTTGTACTCTTCCGTCAGCTTCTTTTGAAATTCATCAATCGACATTCCGGCACAATGCGTCGTATTGATATAAGGAAGGACAATATCGCCGAACGCCGAAACTTCCTTCACCGATTCTTCCATTACCGGTTCGCCAGAAGCCGAAACTGAAATACGAACTTTCACCCCTACACGCAGCTGCGGGGCAATAATACCGGGCTTTAACTCATCCGCCTGAACGGATACAGTTCCATTCGGAGTGAAAAGCTCACAACCGCAAAGGCATACAGAAAGCAGACAAATTAGACTCATCAAATAACGCATTCGTTCTCCTAAAACTTCCGCAGTATAACAAAAAGTATAACAAAAAGTATAACAAAAACACTTATCCTATATAGTCGCCCTCTCTTCGAAGATATCAGAAGCCCATCGAACGCACCTCTGTTCCGAAAAAGAATATCCAAAAGTCGCAGACGTGAAAAAAATGTGTATTCTTTCTTTCTCAAATTAAAAAGCATGTTATTCTATGGCTATTATTCACTCAGTGGAGAACTTTATGAAACTGTTTCCTTTTTCGATTGGATTGCTGTGTACCGGACTGATGGCTCAGTCGCTCGTTGCAGGACCGGCGCGTAAGGCGCTGTATGAACCTGAAGGGCAAAAGCAGGCGACGGCTGCCAACCTTTTCTCGCGTGCCAAGACGTCCGCTAAAGATACGTGGAGCAATCGCAGCTCCGACCTCGCCGTCAATGGCAATTTAGATGCCAACGATCATTGGGCAAGTGATTCTTTGCCCGCATGGCACCAACTCGACATGGGCAAGGTGCAACGGTTGCGCTCGATTCGCGTCGTCCCCTACTGGCCCGATGGACGCATTTATAAGTTTACAGTCGAAGGTTCGGAAGACGGGCAGACGTGGAAAATGCTCGCCGACCAACGCGCCAATTCGATTAACGCCGGAGCCGTTGGATTCACGCTGAACTTTGAACCGACGGCGTGCCGTTATGTGCGAACCACCTTTACAAACTCAACGGCAGGACAGGCGGGGCATTTGGTGGAGATTGAAGGATTCGCCGAACCCATGGGCGCCGGCGCCCGACTGATTCCCGTATCGACACGTGAACGGTTTGACCGTGACCGCGTTTCCGCGCTGCCTGAAACTTCTCCCGATCTTTCGCTTTACGGATGGAGAGGCGAACGCGTTCGGGCGCAACTCTTAATTGAGTCGCTCGCCGGATTCGATGAACTCACCGTGGAACCTTGCCAGCTCAAAACAGACAAGGGGCAATCGTTCCCTGTGCAAATTGACTTCATCCGTTATACACAAGCCAACGGGCGATTAGTCGCCGACATTCTTGATGGCACCGCGCAAACGACATTCAAAGGCATCGTGCGCCCCGTGATGCTCTCGATAAACATTCCCTCCGATGCGCAAGGAATCGCCGAAGGAACGTTCGTCTGCCGTGTCAACGGAAAGCGGCTGGAAGCAAAAATCTCCCTTACCATTGATGCGTTGACCTTGCCCGCTCCGGCGCAATGGAAAACTCACACCGACTTTTGGCAACACCCCGACGCCGTGGCGCGTCTCCACGATGTACCGATGTGGTCCGATGAACATTTTGCCTTATTGAGACCGTCCATGAAACGATTGGCGGAAATGGGACAAAAAACGATTACCACGACGTTCATTGACGAAGCGTGGGGCGGACAGACCTACGATCGTTTTCGGAGTATGGTGCAGTGGACGCGGAATGCCGACGGTTCATGGTTCTATGACTATACCGACTTTGACCGTTGGGTCACCTTTATGATGTCGTGCGGCATTACGCAGCAGATTAGCTGCTACTCCATGCTCACGTGGTCGCTCTCCTTCCCCTATTATGACGCGGCGAAAGGCAAGACCGTCTCCGTACGCCTTCAGCCCGGCTCGCCCGAATACACTGCCCATTGGGGTCCTTTCTTGAAAGACTTCGTGAATCATCTCCGAAGCAAAGGATGGCTCGAAATAACGCGAATTGCGCTCGATGAACGCCCCGACTACCTCGTGCGCCCCACGCTTGACCTCGTTCATCGCGTCGCCCCCGAACTCAAAATTGTCGCCGCCTGTGACAGCCCCAGTAACATTAACGAACTGTATGAGGACGTTTCATACTCTTACAACGTCTGCGAAAAGGCTGCCGCCGTTGCCGAACAGCGGCGTTCGGAAGGGAAAACCACCACCTTCTATATTTGCGTGCAACCGTCACGCCCCAATACGTTCCTCGTTTCCGACCTTGCGGAATCAGAATGGCTTCCCGTCATGGCGGCAAACTACGGGTTTGATGGTGTATTACGGTGGGCATGGCATTCGTGGGTAGAGAATCCGCTCGTCTCGACCGACTTCACCAGTTGGCCTTCCGGTGATACCGCGCTCGTCTATCCGGGCGACCGTTCTTCTCTCCGCGCCGAAGCTTTCCGCGATGGCATTGAAACGTTTGAAAAGATTGCCCAACTCCGCGCACTGGCACAGCAGCGTTTCAAAAGCGGCAAACTTGCGTCGCTCGAAACGGCACTCAAGACGTTCTCCGTTGCCGAGGGAAAAAAGCAAGGCGTCCATGCCGCGGACTTGCAACAACTTGACGATGCGCTGAGAGCCGCTGCCCGTGCGCTTCGCCCGACAGCGATGCTCCAGCCCAAGCACTAACCTCTAGCGCCGCCTATTTGAAGCGCGTATTTGAAGCGCCGCTCCTCATCGGAGCGGCGCTTTGTTCTATACATAAACAATAGCGAACATTAGACAATGCCGAGATTCGCGAGAATATAGCCGGGCAAATCTTCAATATGAATCGGCGTGGCGCGCGGTTCGCCCAACGTTGGCGGATTTGCCTTAGCAGGCGTGAATGGCGTTAAGACCGGTTGCCCGCCCAAGAGACGACACTGAAAGCCGAACTTTGCGGCAGGATGCGCAGTGCAACTATTCGGACAACCGCTAATGCGTACACCCGAAGTGACGAGCCGCGCCAATCCACGCCGTTCCTCTGTCGTTGCCGGAAGATATTGATCCAAGACTTCCGCAAGGCGTTTCCCGATGGCTGGCGCATCCGCCACACCCATTTTGCACACCTTACAGCCAATGCACGTGGCAATATGTCCGACGTAGGAGCTCAAGGTGAAATCAATCTCCGGAAATTCACGCAAGAGCGCATTGTAAACTGCCGGAAGGCATTGCTCATGCACACGTGGCAGGAGAAAATCTTGCGCCACGTGAAGTTGGAGACGGGTCAACCCGTAGCGTTCAAGGAAGGTGCAGAAGCGATCGAGTTGTGGCGCCGTTAAATTCCCGAACGGCACAAAGAGCCGCACCGTGTTCGTGCCATCGGAGAGCGGCTCACAGGCAACTGCTTTCCAGTCCTCAAATCGTTCGCACGGAAGCGCGTCATCGGGAAGCAAGGTGACGGGATAACGTTCCGCTTCCAATGCCGTTTCCGGACAGGCAGGATAAGCCTCTGCCTTGGCATAGTACGTTTGGAACAGTTCACGAAACGCATCATCGCCCAAACGTTTGCGCAAAAACCGCAACCGCGCCGTCGCTCGGCACGCACGATCGCCATGGTCATAAAAAAGCGCCGTCAACACCATCGCGACGCGGAGACATTCCGATGCCGGAAGCGCGTCAAAAAGTTTCATTCCCACCGCCGGATGATTTCCAATGCCGCCTGCCACCCACGTTTCAAAACAGCGCACACCGTCTTTCATCACGGCGACAAAGCCCAAATCTTGAATGGCGCAAAAAAGGCGATCGGCTGTCCGATCTGAAAATGCCATCTTAATCTTACGCGGCAATGCGTACGCCTTATCAAACGAGTTGAACGTTTCCGTGAGCTTCCGCGCATAGGGGAAGACATCAAAGGCGCTATCGGAATGCAGTCCGCTATTGTGATTGACCAAGACGTTGCGGAACGTATTACCTCCGCCACCGTGAAAATGTAATCCGGCAGCCTCGCAATCCGCCAGACAGGCGGCGACATCGGTCGGCGCGACACCGTGCAGTTGCAACGCTTGACGCGTGGAAATATGCATGAACGGAATGGCGTAGCGCTCCATCAACGTCAGTACCGCGCGCAAATCGGCGAGCGTCACCACGCCACCGGTTCGACGGATACGCATCATCACCGCATCGTCTTTTTGTTGATAAATTCCAAAGCCGGAAGAGATCGCTTTTAATTCCAACGGCGAAATCTTGTGCGCATTAAATTCCGCCCATGCCGTTAACAGTTGATCGTGAATCGCCATAATGAAGCTCCTTCTTTCGTTGAGAGTCACTCCGGCATCGCTGCTGTCGGATTATTTTTTCCAAACCGTCACAGGCAGCGTTTGCTTCCCCCACTCCAACGCCGCCTGATGCGAAGGAAACCACAGGTCGATGTGATTCCCTTTAATCGCTCCGCCCACATCTTCACCGCGGGCATAACCATAGCCCGGTACATAAAAGACCGTTCCTAAAGGAAAAACTGACCGATCGACCGCCGCCGTTCCCGTTCGCGCCTTCCGCCCCGAAGCGGTCAATCCGACTTCTTTGCGTTCCCCTTTTTGAGGACCGGAAGCGAACACCGGCGCGCCCAATCGTACCCATGACCGTTCCCATCCGCAACACTTTTTACAGTTGCAATAGCCAGTCACCGTCAACGTTTGAAGCGACGGCTTCACGCGCAACGGCGGCGAAATCGTATTGCACCCGATCAAACCCAACAGGCTCAACGCAAACGCGAAAGAGAAGAAGAACCGCACCTACTGTACTCCTTCTCGCGGGAGCGCATCCGCCACTGCCGCCAACGCACGACCGGCGGCACGGCACGCCTCAAGCGTTGCTTCCTTCGGCGCAAACCGGCACGTCACCGCAGCGGCAATTTCTTCGCATCCCATCGCCTTAAGATAGCCTTGCGCTTCTTCGACGCCTTTGCCCGCCCATCCATAAGAACCGAAAACAAACACTTTCTTGCCCGTTGGACGCAGCCCGCGGACATACGTTAAACAGGCTGCCATTCGCGGCATCATGCCTTGGTTCAATGTCGGCGTACCGATCGCGAACGCCGCGCAGTCCATCAGCTCTGTAATCACTTCCGTATCGCCGACCGATTTCAAGTCCAGCAGTTTAAGCGTCACATCTGCTTCATTCACGCCTTGCGCGACAGCCTCCGCCAGATGATACGTGCTTTGCCACATCGTGGAATAAAGAACGACCACTTTGCGCGTCGGCTGACTGGTGCGCCACGCTTGATACGCCGCCAGAATCACATCGAAGTGGCTCCGCCAAATCACTCCATGCGAAGGCGCGACCATGGCGAGTTTCAACGTTCCCAACTTTTGAAGCGCCATTTCCACCGGACGCGCATACGGCAGCACAATATTCGCGTAATACGTCTTGGCTTCTTGCATTACTTCCGTCAAGCACGCTTCATCGTCAAAGCGCCGACTTGTCGCAAAATGTTGCCCGAAAGCATCCATCGAAAAGAGGAGGGCATCTTCCTGCACATACGTTACCATCGACTCCGGCCAATGCACCATCACCGTATCGAAAAACTGAAGCGTCTTATCACCCAGTGACAGCGTCTCGCCTTCTTTAATAATCTGCCACTTCCACTGCGTGGTGTCATAGTGACAAGACAGGGCATCTTTGCACTTGGCATTGCACACGACCGTCGCTTGCGGACAGGCGATCACCATTTCGGGCAACGCTCCCGAGTGATCCGGTTCAGCGTGATTGCAAACGATGAAATCGATTTTCGCCAACGGGCAAAGTGCGTCCACGTTCCGTTTCAAATAATCGACATACGGCGCTTTAACCGTATCGATGAGCGCGCTCTTTTCCGAGCCTTGCACCAGATAGGCATTATATGAAGAGCCGCGTTTCGTTTGATAACCGTGAAAATCGCGCACGGGCCAATCGACATAGCCGACCCAATGAATGTTTCGTGTTAGTTCTGTATTCATAAATTGCTTTCGCCCTCCACTGAAACTAGTAAAGTTTCTTTCCGAACACCATCAACTTGCGGAAATGAAGAAACGTTGTACCTTCTCCTTTGCGCGTGACGCGGACAAACTGACCTTTAACAGCGGGGAATGTCAACCGCCATTCTTCCTGCACGCGATCCGCTGATGCCACCTTTTGCCAGCGCTTTCCATCTTCTGAAATTTCAACGATAAATGGAACGGCGCGGCTATTATTCTGCGTATGAATGTTTTCCAAAAGCACCGCACCTATTTCCGCCATGCCGGGAAGTTCCACCTCCGCCCACGGTGCTTCTTCTTGCGCCGTATGGAAATTACCGATCGCCGTCTTTCCGTCAATGACACGACGATAAGACGCCGGCTGATCCCAATTGGAAGTCGTCGAGAGTTTCAACAGTCCTTTATCCGACAGCAGCGGAAGTGTTGTGAAACCGCCAATGTCTTTGATCGAACGTTTTTCAGATGCCAACGTCTCTTGCAAATCGCATAGGCTCTGAAAGGCGGCACGATTACCAACCGCAGACGCTTCACGAATCGCCTCGGAGATAAAGGCGCCGAGCGCATTATCTTTGTTCCCCTTTTGCTTGAGAAGATCGTTAATGAGCGCCACAAACTGTTTGGCTTTCGCCTCTTCCTTGAGGAAACGGCTTCCGCCCCAACGCATGACCGTACCGAACGCATTGCGTGAACCGTACTCACTGGCAAGCTCTACTTTCAGCAGACGGAAAAGACGCACCGGATCATCGCCCAAAAGCTTGGCGTGGCGATTGAGAATTTCCTCGTAATTACAAAACTCGGCGCTGTTGAATGCGCTTTGACGAATCTCGGCATGAAGCAATTCCAGTTGCGTTTGAACGCCATCCTTTCCTTCCGCCTTTTCAATCGCCGGAAGGAAATCTTTTTCGAGCAAGTCCCACGCTGGTTCCGGTGCGGCGTTCAACGCCTTGGCACAGGCGAGACCAAACGTTTTCCATGCACTGACCGGCGTATCTTCACAAGCGGCAAGATAACGGTTGTAGGCAATCCACGCATCGTAATTCGTCGGCTGAAGAGCGGTGGCACGCACAAAGCCTTGAGCCAGCCGCTCGTTGTAACGTTCAATGGTATGCACTGAAAATTCCAATCCGCGCCCGCCGGAAATATTGAGATATTGCACTTCAAATGGATGCCGCCCTGCTGACAAACGGATCTGCTTCGTCTTCAGAATCATCCCGTGAGCGCCGTCATTATCAATCATTAGCTTTCCGCGCAGGAAAAGCTTGGAGCCGTCATCACTGGTTAAATCGAATTGCACCATTGCCGCCGCCGTCAGCGTCAATTCGCCTTTCCATGCCAGCACCACACGATCGGCGCGCCCGCCCTGATCTAAATCGAACGTGTCCAAATTCGTGTCGACTCGCAGTAGCGCCGGCTTCGTCCAATCGGTCGGAAGCGTACGCCCCTCCCACGTGTAAGCGTCACACGTCATCAACGAACGCACCGGTTGCGGATTCTCCTTCGCTCGGGCGACTTCCGCTTCCCACAGCGCACGCATCGACGCGCGGTGCGTCGGTGAAAAGAAATCGTCCGCCGCTAAATCTTGCCAGCTGAAACGCGAATCCCACAAGTTAAAGTGCGCACCGGTGTAAGCTGCCACGTAATAGGCAATCGTCCAACGTCCTTCCTGCGCAGACCAGAGCGAATAGGCGCAGTGCCCCGGCTGTCCGCCCGGCGTGGAGGGAAGTCCATGCGCCTTGCCGGCGATTGAACCGTAGTACGACAACGAGCCGCACACGCCGCCCACTTTCCGCGTGGCCTCCTGACGCAAATAGACATGACCCCACGGACGGTAATAGTTCGATCCGTGAATCGAATCACCAAAGAAATTCTCCAGCCGATACGGCGCAAACCAGCACACGCCACCATATTTCCGCGGCGGCACATGGTGCTGATGCGCAATCCACAGCATCGCCTCCGGCTCCAGCTGCTTGGGCGTCAATACGTAGCGCATCCACGCCACCGGCTGTTCGTCCGCTCCGCGCAGGAGCAGCTTTTCAGTACGAATCGTCACGAGCGATTGCAGAAGCTGCACCATTTGCGCTTCCGAACCGTCGCCGACATTCAGCGCCGCCGCCGTCGCCCACTTCTTCATCGCGCGATCGGTCAATGGCTGCGCAGCGGCTAACGCTTCCAACGTCAACAAGCTTCTCTCCCACGAACCTTTGGCAGGACCGCTTCCAAAAAAGTCCTCCATCCATTCGCGATCAGCAAAGAAGGAACGCAAGAACTCCGCGCCGCCTCGACGCTTCATCATCTTCTCAAATGTTATCGATGAAATCTCAAGCCGTGCTTTGGCGCAGACGGCGGCACCCTCATCGGTCGGAACCGATTCCCACGGACGATCCGCCGGCATCTTCACCTGCCGCGCCGGAGGCGCTGGCGGCTCAATACGCACCGGCGCTTTCCCTTCGCCGAGCATCCACAACATCCCTTGCGCACCACTGCCAAAATGCGTCGTCGGATCCATCGCAACCACACGTTTCAACAACGCGATATTCGCCGCCTTTTTCTCGGCGACATTCCGATACAAAACAAACGTCAACAGTTTTAACCCTTGCTGTTGATTCACCGATAACTTTGCCTTCGCCGCCGGCGAGACACAGGCAGCAATCCACGCCGCGCCTTTGTCAAACGCTTTATCTTTGGCAAACGCCTGCACCTTATAACAGGCATCCGCTGCCGGATCAAAGGTCAATGCGCCTCTCCATCCTTCCGCGTCTTGTGGATCTTTGGCTTTGGAAATCTCCCACGCCGCTTTCATTCCGCGCGCTTCTTGCGAACGTCCCATCCCGAGTTCGGGAATCATTAACGCCAGTACTTGCCCTGCCGCTTCGGCACTATTCTTCGCAAGGAGTGCGTCAATCTTTACCGCGCGTGCTTTTCCTTCTGCAATCAGTGCCAACAGAGCTTCGCGGTTCGTCGTCGCCGGCAATCCTTCACGTAAAAGAACGCATCGCCCCTTGGCATCAAAATACGCCATCGCCGGAGTGCGATCCATTTCAAAGCGAATCGCCCGCTGCTGTTCCCACACCGCACGAACGGCATCGGTCACCACTTCCGGTTCATCTACCGTTACACAAGGCACGCCTGCCGCTTCGGCAAAGCGCGGCGCACTCCACAGCGTTTGCAATGGAACAGCGGCATCGCACCAGTCACTACCGACATACAGCACCGCCGTTTGCGCACGAACACCTCCGGCACAAATAAAGGCAAGCAACAGTCCTAAATACAGTTTCATACGAGAAATCCTTAACTAATTCACGTCAACGGCAATATTCACCGTCGCATACTGAGCAAGAAAGCTATCGGACAATCCATCAATACGACGCACCTGCCTCACCGCCGCTAGAATCTGATTGTCATACGCCCGATCGCCTGAGCTGACTTTCACTGAAATCGAACGAATCGATCCGCGTTTCCCGAACGTCACCGAAAGAATCGGGCTTTTCCCCGTCGGAGAAGTTTCCAGCCCATATTCATTGCACGCTTTACGAAACGCCGCCGCAATCACACCATAACAACGAGACGCTTCATTCGCCGGAATTTGATTGCGATTTCCCGGACGCGCGCCCGCAGCTAATAGTTTAGCAATCTCTGCGGCAGAAAGCGCCTTCTGTGTTGCTACTTTCTTGGGGTCGCGTTTTCCTGTCGTCACCGGACCGGAACGCTTTCCCGTCTTAATCGTATGATTCGGCTTCCACTTCGGTGGCGCCGGCTTCTTGGGCGGTTCTTTCGGCAGCTCCACCTTCGGCTTTTCCTGCTTCGGCGGTTTCGGCGGCGGAATCGGATCCGGATCTTTCACTGCCGGCGGTGGTGGCGGGATTGGATCAGGATCAGGCACTGCCGGCGGTGGAATCGGATCTGGATCCGGTACCGGATCGGGCACCGGTGGCGTCGGCTCCGGTTCAGGCTCCACCACCTCATTCGGTTCTTCTGCCAATTGATCGGCGGCATTCTCTTCCGTCACGACGAGAAATTCCATCGGCACAATCTCTTCTTTCTTCTCGAAGAGACAACCGCTGAAACTGACTGAACTCAACACCACAAAGAGGATGAGGTTCACAATGACTGAAAATCGAATCGCTCGGCGATCCATATCCTACGCTCCCTTATGTTCTTCGCCGCTAGACGGGAAGGCTCGGATCAATATCCAATGATAACGTCGCTTCACGAATGCCACCGCCGGCAGAAGCCAGCCCGGCAATCATGGCGGCATTATCGCCACAAAACTTTGGCGCCGCCGTTAAAAACGTGACGTGCTGTTTTTCCGCCACTGCCGCCAACGCTTCGCGCAAACGCCCATTGAGCGAGACGCCTCCGCCGACGGCGAAACTCTTATAGTGCTTCCGCTTAAGTGCAAGCTCGACACGCTGCGACAGTGCCGTTACAATCGCCTCTTGATACGAAGCGCAGAGTTGCGCGACTTGCGCCTCATTCTCCGGCGGATGTTTCCGCACAAAAGTCAAAAGTGCCGTCTTAAGTCCGCTGAAACTCACACAGAGTTCCGGCAGTAAACCTTCGGGAAGCGGATGGTCGGCTGCCACGCGTCCTTTAGGAAAGGCAATCGCCGCCTTCTGTTCCTCCGGAATCGTCCGCGCCAAACGATCAATCACCGGACCGCCCGGATAGCCAAGACCCAAGAGTTTCGCCGCCTTATCAAACGCTTCTCCGGCGGCATCGTCAATCGTCTGCCCGAGCAGTTCGTAGACAAAAGGCTTCGGCGAATGAATGAAGCACGTATGTCCTCCGCTCACCGCAAGTCCAAATTGCGGATAGAGATCATCGTCTCGGAGTTCGCAATGTCCCAACCGTACCGAATGCAAATGGGCGTGCATATGGTTCATCGCCAACAGCGGCTTCCCCGTCGAAATCGCAAGCCCTTTCGCCGCCGTCCACCCGACGAGAAGCGAAGAGGCAAGCCCGGGGCCATAAGTGGCGGCAATCGCATCAATCTGCGTCCAGTCACACGACCCGAACGCCTCCACCATCGCCTGCTCAAGAATGCCGCGAATCTTCTCTATGTGCGAACGCGAGGCGATTTCCGGCACGACACCGCCATACGGCTGATGAAGCGGCACCTGCGAATAAATCACCGACGAGAGCACCTCCGCGCCATCTTTCACCACGGCGGCGGCAGTCTCATCGCAAGAACTTTCAATCCCCAAAACTATCATTTCACCGCACCCTTTGGAAATTCTGCAATCAACGTGCGACGCGTCAGCGACGAGAGTGTCCGATCGACTTCTTGAAGCGCCGAAAAAAGGTAGGCATCAGAAATTGACGGCAGGAACTTCGATTCTTGAAGAAAGGTCAAATGCTCAATTCCCGTCACCGGATTCATTTCACGTGTACACGAGACACGGATAAATCCGCCGCCCGGAAGGCGCAATTCAAAAGGTTCGGGCGCCATCCGCACCGTCACCCCTTTGGGCAACCAAACTTCAACCCGATGCGTGGACCGTGCGCGCGAAGGAATCCATAAAGGATTGTGACGCGTTGACCCGCGCAAACCAAATGGCGTACTTCCCAAAGGCAACGGAATACTCAGCATCCCGTCGGCAATGGAGGCATAATTTTTCGCATAGACCGACAGCCGCGCCGTCACCGGATAGGCGGCACTATCGATTTGATACTCACTGTACGGCGTCGCTCCAATCGCAAGACCATCTGCCAACTGCGCAATCGTCCGTTTCAACTCTTCCGGCGTCCGATCGACGACCCACTTACGCAGACTGCCCGCCGCTAATCCATAACAGTATTCTTTACGCGTAAGAATGGCGTCGCCATTCTCCAAGATAACCATCTGAAGCGTTTCTTCCGCGACAGTAGACGCATTCCATTCCGTCTCGCCTGTTGCCGTCATCACGCGATGCACACCGTCCAAGAGCGTCATGGTCGGTTCGTCATACGGACCTTCATCGCCGACTAAATGCCCTTCAAACGGCGCGCGACTCAAGCGAATGTACGGACGCACCCACGTTGTATAACATGGCACACGCTCACCCACACGCGCATCGATGACCGCTTCTTCCTGCACATTCTGATAATTGGCAAACACCAGTTCGCTTTGAATCCCTACCGCGCGCAACATCGCCCATTGCAACAGCAAACGATCCAACCGATTGGCATAGCCCTCACGCAACGTCACATCCGGTGCCGTCTGCGTCCCCCACGGGAGTTCATACCACGCCGGACCCAACGTCCGAATGCGCGTAGCGAGAAACGCCTGTATCGCCCGCAACTTCGCCTCGTCCGTCGTGCAGTTCGCCGTCAGTTCACGCGCCTTTGCCGCAGACTCGGGCGCCGATTTAATCACGCGCTCAGCACGGGCGACTAAATCTGCCGTCACCGTTTGAGGATCGGCAGCGACGCTCGTAATCGACACGGTAGGAAGAAAGAGCGCGCGAGACGGTTCCATCGATTCGCTACGAACTGCCGACAAATTCCGTGCCGTCCAGCAGTACAGCACCATCTCCGCATTCGTCGTCACCGACGATGTCACATCCGCTCCGGCAAAATTCCGCTCCTCTACGCGAATCTCCGACGCGCTTGCCAACGGCACACGCACGGAATACTGTTGCTTTTCAATCGGATAGACATCGCCAAACGTCACACGTTCGCTGAACGGTGCCGCATGCGTTGACGTAATCTGATAATCAACCTGCGTCACCGTGCCGACCTCCACCGCCGGAAGCGAAATGACCGTCTGTTGCGACGCCGGATAACGCGGCGCACTCGCCGTCGCTTCGGAGTCCAAGACGCTCACTTCTTTTTCAGAAACGGCGACACGCGACCCATCTTGTTTAATCACTTCCGCCGCCGTCAAGGTCAACGTTTGCGATGCCGGCATCGTTGAAATTTTCACTTCGCCATTGTCTTTCTTTCCCTTGTAAGAAAGAATGCGCACCGCTTCTTTGTGGCGCGTCACCGTGGAATACGGCGATAAGAGCAAGACTTCATCGGAACGCTCCTGCACGATAGCATCGGCATCTTGCGTCATCGGCTTGGTAAAGAGCGGACGAACCGTTTCCAGTCGCGCCAACTTTTCGGTAAAGCTTCGCAGATTCAAATATTCTTCCGGTGTATAGCTTTTCTGAGAAAGCTCCAAGCTCCGCGTGAACACATACGTCTGATCGCCTTCGCACTTCGTCGTCAATTCAAAGGCGGCGCCAGCCGTCTTAAGCGTCGGATTCTCCGGCAAGAGCGACGGTTGCCCTAAACGCGCAAACTCTTTCAACGTCAACGTTTCACGCACCATTGCCGGCGCGACTATCTGCCAATCATATTTGCGTTCCGGTTGATCAAGCCCTTCAAACTGGAAATTGACAAAGCCGAACGTACGCGACAAAAAGGGCAGACGGATCAACGTGCGACCGTTCGCATCGGGCACCGCATAGGCAGGCACACGAATGGAAAGCTTGACGACGAGCGGCTGCGTAATGTCTTGCGCATCTTTCGGCGATACCTCTAAAGCAAACAGCTCCGCACCGGAAACGGCACGCTTGACCAAGCCGTCAAAAATACGCAGCAAACGTTCCGGCGGATTCCCGATAAATGCCGAACGATACGCATTGTCATTGATACCGCCAAACTTCAACGTTGCCTGCAACGTCAAAACGCCGGCATCGTCCAATGAACCGTCCGTCACAATCTCCATCAAGTTCGCTTCCGGATCAGGCGTTGCCGTTAATTTCAGACGATCACCTTCCGGACGCGCCACAAGATAGGAACAGTCACTCAAATAAGCGGGGAATAAATCGCGCGTCGTCTCATCGGTCGGATCGAGCAGCGTATAATCACGACCGCCACGATCAATCGCCACAATCGCATGGTTGAAATAAGGAATCGGAACTTCGGGCGCAAACTTTGCTCCGGCGTTAATCAAGACCGGATAGGCGTCAAAGCCTGCTTTCCGCAACATCGCCACCAGTAAAACGCCTTTGTCGCGACAGACGCCATAACGGTTTTCAAACGTCATCGACACGTCGTGCGGTTCATATCCCGGCGCCGTCTTTTCGGCAATAATCCCCATATAGCGAATCTCTTGCGAAACGAATCGGAAGAGTGCCGTCATCCGCGCATCGTCATCGGCGCACCCTGCTGTCAATTCCGCCACCTTCGCGTCCATCTCCGGCGTCATTTTCAAATGCGACGCACAAAGCGCCCAATACCATTGCGACACCTCTTCCCAGCTGCCAAACGTCGAAACTGCCACGCGCTGAATCTGCGTCATCACCTCCGGCATATTCGCTTCCATAAAGAGCTGCGGCACCGCTTTGGCGACCCAACGATAACGAATCTGCCCGTCGGGCAACGTCTCGGTCGATGCCGTCACCGTGTTTGGAATCTCATCAAGCAACGCCGTCAAACGCAACGGCAAAGCTTTCGGTGCGACAATCGTATAAGTCGAATACGGTATCGGATCTGTATCTTCAAAAAAGCGCATCGTCATAAAGCTGTCGGGAATGCGGACGCGGAAATTGCGATCTGCCACAATAAAATGCAAAGCATCGCCGACGTTCAATTCAGGAACGGTCAATACGATTTTCCGTTGCGTCGGGTCATAAATATTGTCACTCGTATTGCGGTTGGAAGTCGCCGTTGCCGTTTGCTTTTCGATATCGATCGGCACCACCGTTCCGTCGGCGCGAAGCACTTCCGCCACGAGAAATCCCGACTCTGAAAATCCTTCTTGATAGCCCGACGGCACTTCGCGCAAACTCTTTGCGCCTTTCTCCGTCAACGCTTTTAAGTACGTCTCTTCCCATTCGGTATACGTACCGTCCGCCGCATATTGCACATAGCCCGCTTGACCGACACTCACCGTATCTGAATTGGGATAATCTTTTGACGTGGCACTTTTTGTTGCCTCTATCATCGCCGCGCGATCGAGCAGTTCCGGCATCGGCGCCAGCGCCGCCAGCCCGACACTGACGCATCCACAAAAAACCAACATCAGTCCAACTAATTTTCGCATCTCTTATCCCCTTTTCACTCGTCCTCTTATTAGTATAGCGCAGCGCGCCGCCCTTCTCTACGTAAAAGAGGGAAAGTTACCACTGATGCACGCAAAAAGCGCCCTCGCCGTCCGTCAGAACAGCAAGGGCGAAAGTCGCATCGAAGGCGATGCACGAAACGTAAAGCTATGCACGAAACGTGAGGATGAAGCTGGCAATCTCACGAATATGACGATAATGCCACGCATCCAACGTGATGCGCTCATTCGCGAAGAGCAGCCGCAGAATGCCACGCTTTTTCCATTGCTCCTCCTCGACCGCGGTCAACGCGGAGAGCGGATAGCTGCGGAGGCGCGTACCTCGCGTCACGGTCAAAAGCGGACCTTGTGGCGTTTCGGTGTCCAGCGTGAACCGCGTCACCCAACGGCGCAGGACGATGCCGAGCAGCAGAAATCCTGCCGCCAGTCCCAACGCGGCAGAAATGAATTGCGCGTGGATATCTTCTTCACTATGAATCGGCTGAGCAAAGATTGCTCGGGCGCAATCGACATCGTCCGCTTTCGGATCTTGCACGCTCATCATTGAGGCGAACGCATCGGAAATCTTTGCCGGTGCTTTTTTGAACCCTTTGGCTCGGAACGCTTCGACGAGAGGCGCCGTTCCGGTCTTGGCGCGATTCATCCATTCGGCAGGCGTCAGTCCGCGCGCAGACAGTTCGGCGGCAATCGGCGCAATCCGCGCATTTTCCGCCGGATAGCCGATCCGCCCGTCATAGAGAAACCATCCGGCAAGCGCGGCAAAAAAGAGTGCCACGCCTAAAAACCGAAGTGCATATTCACGATTGAGTGCCGTTGTAATTTTCATCGGTACCTTCTACAGCATTGCTGCAAGCGTCGCGGCGCGACGCGCTTAAGTGTAACGCAACACTTCATCCACGGTGGTGTAACCGTCGAGAACGTTACGAATCGCATCTTCACGCATCGTGCGCATCCCCAGTTCGCGCGCTTTCTCGCGCAAAACCAACGTCGGCTCACGGGCGTTAATCATTTCACGTAAAGGATTGGACATCCGCATCAATTCAAAGACGCCTTTACGTCCTTTATAGCCGGTTCCGTTGCAAACTTTACAGCCTTTGCCATAGAAGAATTGCCGGCTGCCGATATCGTCGCGCGTCAATCCCAACCGTTTGATAGCGTCATCTTCGGGAACGTAGCCGATTTTACACGCCGCACAACAGGTGCGCACCAACCGTTGCGCCAGCACCGCTTGCAGCGTAGTGGCGATCAGATAAGGGGCAACGTTCATATCGACCAGACGCGTGACCGCGCCGGCGGCATCGTTCGTATGCAGCGTGGAAAATACAAAGTGACCGGTCAGTGCCGCTTGGACGGCAATCTCTGCCGTTTCCAAGTCACGAATTTCACCGACCATAATAATATCAGGGTCTTGACGCAAGAAGGCGCGCAAGACTTTGGCGAACGTATTGCCTTGTTGCGGATTCACCGGCACTTGTACCAATCCGTCAATATCGTATTCCACCGGCTCTTCTGCCGTCAGAATCTTCACATCTGCTTTATTGATATAGCGCAAACAAGAATACAGCGTCGTCGTTTTACCGGAACCGGTCGGACCGGTCACAATGAAAATGCCGTTGGGCTTTTCAATATCAATCGTGACGTTGTCGTAGATATCTTCCGGCAAGCCGATATTCTCAAGATCCAGCGACACGGCGGCGCGGTCAAGCACACGAAGCACCACCGATTCACCGTGCACCGTCGGCAAACAAGAGACACGGAGATCCACTTGACGTCCGGCGACCGTCAATGCGATACGTCCATCTTGCGGCACACGCCTTTCGGCGATATTCAGTCCGGACAGCACTTTGATACGTGAAATGATTGGCAACGCCATATGCAAAGGCGGCGGATTCATCTCATACAGCGAACCGTCCACGCGGTAACGAATCTTGAAATCTTTTTCAAACGGTTCAATATGAATATCGGACGCGCGGTCAGTAATCGCTTGATACAGCACCAAATTCACAAATCGAATGACTGGCGCAGAGGAGGCGGCAGATTCAATCCCCTTCTCATCTGCCGGTGTTTCGGCAAGCGTCTCAAAGCCTTGTTCGAGATTGTCGATCATGCCTTCGGCGCCCATACTCGTCACGAAGTGCTCATCAATCACCGCTTTAATCGCCGCCGCTGGCGCCATGACAAAGCGAATCTCTTTAGACAAGAGGAAGGAAAGTTCATCAATGACATCGGCTTCCACCAGATCGGACGTCGCAAAGGTCACATGATCGGCAGTCGCTTCGACCGGCACCAGACTGTGCATCCGCACCGAGGCGACCGGAATTAAATTCGTCAACGATTCATCAAAGATCACCGAGTTCAAATCAATGACATCGGTCCCTTGACTGCCCGCCATTAACGACAGGAGATCTTCTTCACTCAAGACCGCCTGCGCAAGAATCAAATCTTTGTATGATTTGCCGTTTTCAAGATGATCGCGGATCAACGTTTCCGCCTGCGCGGAATCAAGGAATCCGTTGGTAACGACCAAATCAACGAGCGGTGGGAGTTGGAGCGTATCTGCCATCTTATTCCCCGATCATTTCCTTGAGCTTCTGCACGGTCGTCTCCGGATCTTGCGCCTTGGTGACGAGATCTTCATAGGAGATTTTCCCCGTACGATAAAGCTCAAGAAGCGAACTGTCCAATGCGACCATGCCAAACTTGGCACCGGTCTGAATATCCGAACTGATTTGGAACGTCTTGTTATCACGAATGCGCGAACGAATCGAAGGTGTTGACATCATGATTTCAAATGCCGCCACACGTCCCGGCTTGTCCACACGAGGCAACAGCACCTGCGAAATCACCGCCACCAACGACATTGAAAGCTGCGTGCGCACTTGTTCCTGCTGATTCGTCGGGAAAGAGTCAATAATACGATCCACCGTCGCGGCGGCACCGGTCGTGTGCAACGTTCCAAAGACTAAGTGTCCCGTTTCTGCCGCACTGATCGCGGCGCCAATCGTTTCCAAGTCGCGCATTTCACCGACGAGAATGACATCGGGGTCTTGACGCAAGGCGCGGCGAATCGCTTCGGCGAAACTCGGCACATCGGCGCCGACTTCACGTTGCGTCACAATCGACTTCTTCGAGTAGTGGAAAAACTCGATCGGGTCTTCAATCGTAATAATATGGCAGTCACGATCGGCATTGATAATATCAATCATCGACGCCAGCGTCGTTGACTTACCGGAACCGGTCGGACCGGTCACCAAAATCAATCCACGCGGCTTGTACAGCAATTCGTGCACCGCTTCCGGCAGCCCCAGCTGTTCCAACGTCAACAGTGCCGACGGAATTTGACGCAAGACTAAACCGTAGTGGAGACGTTCCTTGAAAATCGACACACGGAAACGCGCCGCCGCCGAGAACGTCAAACCGAAGTCCACGCCACCGTGATCTTCCACTTCGGCAATCTGTTCCGGCGTGCAAATCTCAAGTGACAGACGGATGGCATCTTCGGCAGTCAATTCCGGACAGTCAATCGGCTCCAGTCCGCCATGCACACGCAAAACGGGCGCATGCCCCACGCGAACGTGAAGGTCGGAAGCGCCTTCATCGACCGCCACTTGCATGAGATCGCTCATCGTCAGCTCGGTGACCGCTTTCGTCGCGATTGCTTGAAGTTCTTCAAAAGTATTTGCGCTCATCAGTCTTCATCTCCCATCGTGGCACGAAGCACTTCCTCCAGCGAAGTCATCCCCGAAGCCACTTTCAGCATTCCATCTTCACGCAACGTCCGCATGCCCATTTCTCGGACACGTGCACGTAAAACCGTAATCGGCGCCTTATCGAAAATCAACCGTTGCACCGACTCGTCCACGTCGAAAATCTCAAACAGCCCCTTACGTCCTTTGTAGCCCTTCTGACTACAGACCGGACAGCCGGCACCGCGAAACATCTTCATCGAATCAACATTCTTCGAGAGCGTGCCCAACATCTTACGTTCACGATCGGTCGGCAAATGCTCCTCGCGACACTTATCGCAAATCGCACGAACCAAACGTTGCGCCATCGCCGCACGCAGCGCGGAAGCCACCAAATAAGGCTTAATCCCGATATCACACAAACGCGTCACCGCCGACGGCGCATCATTCGTGTGAAGCGTGGAAAATACCAAGTGACCGGTCAGCGCCGCTTCCATTGCGATTTCCGCCGTCTCATGGTCACGAATTTCACCGATCATCACAATATTCGGCGCCTGACGCAAAATGGAACGCAATGCCGCCGAGAAGTCCAGCCCGACCGCGCGATTCACCTGCACTTGGTTGATTCCCGACATCTGATATTCCACCGGGTCTTCGACCGTAATCAACTTCTTGTCCGGATGATTGATCTGCCCGAGACAGGCATAAAGCGTCGTCGTCTTACCGGAACCGGTCGGACCGGTCACCAAAATGACGCCATCGGGCAAGCCAATCAACCGTTCAAACTTCGCTTGGTCGTCGGACAAAAAGCCGAGCTGCGGCAAACCGAACGACAAATTTTGCTTATCCAAAATACGCATCACGATCGACTCGCCAAAGTTCGTCGGCACCGTCGAGACACGCAAATCCAGTTCGCGATCTGCCATCTTCACCTGAATACGACCATCTTGCGGAATACGCCGCTCCGACAAATCCATATTCGCCATCAATTTCACACGCGAAAGAATGGCTGACTGCAACCGCTTCGGCGGTTCATCCATTTCACGCAACGCCCCGTCCACACGAAAGCGCACACGGAAATGCTTCTCCATCGGCTCCAAGTGAATATCAGACGCCTTCATCTTACAGGCATCCATTAAAATCAAAGACACCAAACGAATGACTGGCGCATCGCCTTCCTCCTCTTTCCCAACGTCCATCGCCCCTTTACGTTGAGAAATTAAATCATCTCCGAGCGCTGCCGTCGCATTCGGGTCAAACGTCGCCGGATAAAGCCGATCCATCAGCCGCTTCACATCGCCCGACGTCACCACCACGAAATCGGCATTCTTACCGTTCAAACTGTACCGGATTGCGTCCTGCGCATCATAGTTTGCCGGATCGCAAATCGCCACCATCACCAAATCGCCATCCGCTTGCAACGGGACCGCATTAAATTTGCGCGCCGTATCGGCATCCAAAAGTTGCGCCGTCTCCGGCGGCACATCATCGCCATCAATCGACGCAAACGGCATTCCGAACTGTTCCGCCAGAACAGCTAAGACTTCTTCTTCACTCATCATCTTCTGCTCGACCAGCCAATCCAACGGCGTTTGCCCCTCGCGTCGTTTCGCTGTCAGAGCGGCAGAAACTTGCTCCGCGGTAATCCGCTGCGTTTCTTGCAGAATCTGCATCGCATATTCATCATTTGTCGTCACGCTATTTTCTCCAGTCACGCCCAATGTTCAATCACTTCGCAAAGGCTATCATAATCCATCACTCGAAGCAAGAGCGCACGCCACGGCGCGACAAAAAGCGGGCGGAAGAAAAAAGAGAGTGGCGATCGGAGGAGACGGGAGAGGCAATGCCGGTGACCTTTCTGTACGCCGCCGACCTTTCACACGAGCATACGCGGAGTGGCGGAGTGGCGGAAGAAAAAGAGAGGCAGTGCCGGAGCACTGCCTCTTAAGAAGAGCGAAGCTCGCGTACGCTTAGAAAGCGCCGCTGAAACCGAGCTGCACGCCGATGGCGTCGCGACCGCCGCCCATGCCGTAGACTTGGAGGTAGCCGGAGAGGCTGTCGGTGAACAGTTTCTGTACGCCGATATTGCCTTTCACATACGGCTTGATCGACATTTCGGGAAGCGCAATGTTATTGGCTTTTGCCTTTGTCTCACCAACCGCATTCCACACCATGCTCACGCCGCAATATGGCTGCCAGCCGTGATCGAGATTTCCGATGAATTTCAGCCCCGGTTCCAACGTGACCGTATGGAACGGATCGGAATCAATCGCGACACCGCTATTCGTCGTGTAA
>JAVVWU010000018.1:0-28824 GCA_036651955.1 Kiritimatiellia bacterium | reverse complement strand
CTCAAGTGGCACAGTACGTGGCACGGTTAGATGGCGCGACTCACACGCCAAAAGCAGACGATGAAAGGCAACGTGAACGCGCGTAACGTAATGGTACAAGACGATTAAGCTTAATTGTACTTTTGCGCAAAGCGGTGCAAGCACGTTAAAGGGTGGCTGTGTTATACTTAAGGAAACCTTTTTGGAGAATAAAAGATGAGACAGTTCTCGTGGATATTGGCGTGTATTGGAATTTTAGTTTTCTGTGGATGTGATCGCGAGTCCGTTGCCGAACGTGAACGTTCGGAACGTTCGACGGCACTTTTTACGGAAGCAATGGCGGCTTCTGCGCGCGGTGATAATATCAGTGCAGAAACGCTGTATCGTGAACTTTTACTGAAAGATCCGACAAGTGCTTCGGCGCATCTCAATTTAGCGTTAATCCTTCACGATTTGCGCAAAGATTATATTGGCGCAGTCTACCATTATCAAGCCTATCTTTCGCTTGAACCGACTTCGGAAAAGGCGGCAATGGTTAAAGGACGTGAAGTTTCTGCACGAAGCCTTTTGGCAACAACACTTGCGGCGGATATCATCAAGCGTACGCAACAAGATTTAACACTCGAACGTGATACGTTGCGTGAGAAGTTTTCTGTGCTTGAACAGGAACTTTCTAAACTTCAGAAAGAATCAACGACCAAATCGGAAACGATTGCGCAACTGGAAAACCAAATCGTTGAGTTGCAAAAGTTGGTGAACGCTCTTAAGTCTACGGGCGATGAAGCAGCAGGAAAAACGTCCGCTTCGTTAACAGAGGCACAAGAGGCAATCGAAGATGCGAAAGCGTCCACTGAAGGTTCAGAGAATAAGCTGATCGATTCGATTCGCAAAGATGCCCAAAAGATGATTGATGAGCCTGATGGCGGTCAAGCCAAGAAGAACGAAATCACACGTAAGGCTGTAGAAGGTCAAGCGGATGAAGCTAAATTGCTCTCGACTCCAACGCGTGGCAAAAGCTATGTAGTGCGCCCCGGCGATACACTGTCCGGAATTTCCCGTGAGGCTTATGGTACTTCCACACAGTGGCGCAAGATTCGCGATAAGAACCGCTCCACAACGAATCCCGATGGACGGTTAAAAGCAGGCGAAACGATTCTTATCCCCTAATGCTTCTGCCGTCTCCATGCGCTGCTTCGCTCTTGAGCGTGTGAATCTCTTCTCGAATTGCCCGATAAGGCGCCCGATGAGGTCCTAATTATGTCGCGTCATCATTTTTCACGACCTTCGACAGGCGAGTTCAAGCTCGAGACCTCCGACATGAATCAGCGGAGCAGTTTGTGGTCACATTTTTTTCCCTCCCGATTGTCGCGCGGAAAGTTCTCGCGCTACATTACTGCGGGCGGTACACGCGACACGCGTCGCGTGTCACAAGATGATCTTCGAGATCGCTCTTGCAGAAAGTTCGTTGTTACCCTTTCACTGCTTGTTCTCCTGTGGCTTATTTTCTATTTTGTATGAAAACGTCCGTTCTTGAAACACCGGCATTTGTCATTGATACGGCACAACTCCAACGGAATGCCGACATTCTCGCTGACGTTGGGAAACGTTCCGGGGCAAAAATTCTTTTGGCATTGAAAGCGTTTGCAATGCCGGCGGCATTCCCGTGGATGAAAGCGGCAGGAACGTGTGCAAGCAGTGTGCATGAAGCCCGCCTCGGGCTGGAATGTTTCGGTGGCGAACAACACGTTTTTGCCGCAGCTTTTTCGATTGCAGAAATGACGGCACTCCTTGACCTTGGCATTCATCACATCACCTTTAATTCTTTCGCGCAGTTACATCAATGGCAATCCGTCGCCACGCATCACGCCAAAGGCGCATCGGTTACGGTCGGGCTACGAATCAATCCAGAACATTCTGAGGGACAAACGCCGCTGTACGATCCGTGCGCGCCACATTCACGCTTAGGAATCCGTCGAGAAGCCTTTGCCGGCGAAGATTTAACCGGCGTTACAGGACTCCATTGTCACAATCTCTGCGAACAAAATGCCGACTGCTTCGTGCGAACATTGGCAGCGATTGAAGCGAAATTTGCTGATCTACTTCCGCGCATGACATGGTTTAACTTCGGCGGCGGGCATCACATTACGCGATCCGATTATGATCGCGAACTGCTCATCACCACCTTACGCGACTTTCATCAAAGATATCCTGCTATTCAACTCTATTTGGAACCGGGCGAGGCACACGTGCTGAATGCAGGCACTTTTGTGACGACAATTCTTGACCTCGTCGAGAATGCCGGATCAATTGCCATTCTTGACGGTTCGGCAGCCTGTCACACGCCCGATGTCATTGAGATGCCGTATGTTCCAAAAGCTTTTATGGATTCCGCATGGGACGGATCGGCAATCGTTGCGCCTTCCGCGCAACGATTCTCCTCCCCGCATCATGCCGCGCAAGAAATACGATTGACGGGGCCAAGCTGTCTCGCCGGTGATATTTTTGGCGATTACTCGATTCCTCAACTTCCACAACGCGGTGACCGTATCATTTTTGAGGATATGGCGCTTTATACCTTTGTCAAAACCAATACGTTTAATGGCATTCGATTGCCTTCGCTCTATTTGTGCACAGCACCTCATGCGTACACGCTCGTGCGCACCTTCGGGTTTGAAGATTTCCGTTCACGTCTTTAGTCTTTAATCAGGAGCTCCCAATGAAATTACATCTGTTCGCCATTGCGTTCATTGCGTGTTTACCTTTAAGCTTTGCCTCTGCCGCATTACAAAATGACAGCATTGATAAAGAAGGGCTCTACAGCATCTTCATTCGTCCCTATTCCGAGAACCAATGGGCGACAGGGAAATTGCTTCCGGCAGTCACCACGTGCAAAATCCCGCGCGAGGCATGGTTGGATTTGCGCGAAAAGTTTCTTGCGCTCAAAGAACTTACAATGGTTGCCAATATCCGTATGGGTCTTCACAAGCGTTATCTTGAATCGATGGGAGAAGAAGAGAGCGAACTTTCCATGGCAGCGGTTCGCTTTGAAATTGTCATCTA
Source organism: Kiritimatiellia bacterium (assembly GCA_036651955.1). Taxonomy (GTDB): domain Bacteria; phylum Verrucomicrobiota; class Kiritimatiellia; order RFP12; family DVOR01; genus Spyradenecus. The sequence continues at coordinate 25,785 of JAVVWU010000018.1, read as the reverse complement.
TAATGACGTCTACCTCTTTGACCGCTACGGGCATTTATGGATTGACGCACGATTTGTCACCGCCGAAGAGTTGCCCATCATTCAAGAAATAGAATCGCTCTATGCAAAGCTTCATGCCAATTCCGAGCTGAATACCATTGAAGATGCACGTATTGTAGATCGTAAGAAAGAACGTGAAACGTTGAGCCTCCCGATTTTCCGCGGTTTTGAAGATGATCGTTACCAACAATACGACACCTTGATTGCAACCTTGGTCAATGAGTTCAACGCTCATCGGGCAATGTGGGCAGGTGCGACTGAAGAACAAGCCAAAGACATTCATCGCCTCAAACCTGAAATCGTCAAAGCACATATGATTGAAGAGACGGGCGGAAAGAATCGCGGATCCGTTGCGGCATGGCTTGCCGATCCGCTTCAAGTGAACGTTCCCGGTGACTGGAATCCGCACAAGAAAGTATTAGGACTGGAAGAACCAACGCACCGTAATGAGGGAAGCTCCGAACAGAATATACGTGCTGCGATTATGTACCTCACACGTAAAGGATTTGGCGGTTCCGGGCAACCGGCAGACGCCCGTCCTGACGGATTCTTTGACGGTTGGTCGGTAGCCCTCCGCCGTTACAATGGACGCAACGACGAAACCGCCGATGGACGCCATTATAAAGACGCCTACGCCGAGCGCATTCTTAAACGCGCCGAAGAGCCCGAGCAATTTGTTCCTATCTCCATTCAACTCAAATCTAAAGTCAAAGAGGAGTGAGCAACTTGCATTCACTCCGTTTGATTCTACTTCTTCTGTTTGCCAGCCTTCTCTCCGCAGAAGCGCCACCTTCTCCCACACTCGCCGCCACGGGAGAAAAACTGACCGCCGCGCAACACGTCTACGGCAAAAATCTTGATGCGACGTCTTTACACGGGCGCATCGTTATCATCTGGAACGCCACCGCCCTCATTGACCCCGTTTATCAAGAAGTCGTCAACGGCAACGCATCAGCAAAAGAAGCTGGATCCGCTATTGCGAAGATCAAAGACGAAATCAAAGCCTTTCGAGCCAAAGTAAAAGGAGACCTTAAAAGTGGCAAACTCCTCGTCATTATCGCCGATCCGCTCCCTTCTACTCCCGAACAAAAAAGTTCACGTAATGAAGCTCTTCGTCGCATTAACCTCCCCTTCTCCGTTTACAATTTTTCCTCCGAAAATCTTCTCTTTGGTGCTGACGGAAAATTCTTAGTGACCGTTGGAAGCTTAAAAGATTTTACCGATGGAGATCGTCTCACCCAAGCATTAAATGAAGCACCCGACTATCTTCCGGGACGTATCATTCTATTCCGTACGAAATTTCATGAGCCACAAAGTAAACGTTTAGTTGAAGGCAAAAATATTGAAGCTGTCGTTGCCGCACTCCGTAGAGAAACCAGTGGCACTGACGACAAAGCGGAAGAAGCGAAGCAAATGATGACCTCCATTGAAACGTTCATCAAACAACGTTCCGAACAAATTGATTCGCTCATCGCCTCCACGCCCTCGCAGGCAATTAACAGTATCCTCTGTTTTTCCAAAACAGTTCCCTCACAAGCACGACGTTATCGCAATATTCTCAACACCTTACGCAAGCACCGCGATATAAAAACGCTCTGTGAATCACAAGATTTCCTTGTGGCAGTTGCCAATGACAAAGTGGGGAAAAATGCGCTTTGTCGTGGAGCGGACCGCCAGTTAGCAGCACTAGAGCCACTAACGCAAAGTAAGAACAGCGCAATTCAAGCCGAAGCACAGCAGCTCATTGAAACGTTACGCCGCTACTCCTCCGCCGTTGCTAACGATCAAAAAAACGAAGCGCGTGAACAACGGAAAGCGGAAAGAAACAAGAACGAAAACCCGAGTGAAAAGCAACCGAGTTCATCGCGCGTTTCCGCCTATAGCCGTATTGCTCCGCTCACCGGATCGGCAGCAGATTTGTTAAGAGAAGAACTTGAAAAGATAGATGATGAAACGTGTAATTATGATGCGGTTAAAGTCGGACTAACAAAGTATGAGACACAAAAAGGCCCCAAGAGTGTTGCCGCCAAGAGTGTCATTGATGCCATTGATACTCTTCGCACGGCCTGTTTAGAAGAACTTACCAACATTCAAAAGAGCCACCAGTCACTCTCCCTTTTCACCGCAGAGTGGGATACGGAAGCACGTTTAACGGTGAACTTCCCCAGTCTACAAACAACGCCCGAGGGGCGCTATGCGCTCAAGCTTTTACGCAATTCTGAAGTTAAACGATTCGTATCCGCCCTCGCCGCACTCACGAAAACCCCGTCAAGGGAAGAGGGTGTTTCAAATGAACAATACAACGTCATTTGCGCTCAAAATCTTCTCGTCGATCTTCGCGCCCTCCAAAAATATTCCAAAACCACGTCTCCTGTTGGAAAAGAATGCGTCATGCAATTAGAAACGCTTGGTTTTTCAAATGCAGAAATTGAGAAGAAACTAGATGCGCTTAAGATTCAGCTTAAGGAGTTAAAAGTTTCTATGAAAAATGCGGAAAAAGCCAATGCAACGCGTAACAACTAAGCTGACCTTACCGAAGGTCCTCTTTGAGCCATCGACCTATGTTGTATGCAGCAGAGAACTTTCACCCCGCTTTCCCTCGCACCTTCCTTTGCTGTGTTAGAGTGAAGAAGTCAGTACGACTATTCATCCCCTATTGGAGACCTTATGAATCTTTCAAGGCGAGCATTTCTTTTGGCGACAGGTGCAACTGCATTGGCTTCAATGGGCCACGCCGCTCTCTTCCGTTCAGACGAGAAAGATGCGACGGCGCCGAAGCGTCCGAATGTCATTTTTATTCTTTGTGATGATATCGGCTTTGGTGACCTCGGATATATTTTCCAAAACAAGCGCGACGTTGTCGCAAAACTCAAAACGCCGACGTTAGATCAATTAGCGTCCGAAGGATGTATTCTCACCGATCATCTCACTGCGGCACCTGTTTGTGCGCCAGCACGTGCATCGCTTCTCACAGGAAAACATCAAGGGCACTGTTCTTTAAGAGACAATCAGTTTGATCGTCCTTTTGAACATCAGTTCACACTCGGAACATTGTTACAGTCCGTAGGCTATACGACGTACGCCATTGGGAAATGGGGTCTCGGTGGTGGAGGCGAATCGAATCTACCGCGTACCGGAATGCCTTGGCAAGCAGGATTTGATCATAACTTCTGTTACCTCGAACATCGTGATGGACACAGTTACTATCACCACGCCGCATTTAAGCCCATTTACGAAGATGATAAAATCGCCCCCGACAGTGAAGTCGCGTTCCGTTACGACACCGACCTTTTCACTGCACGCACGGAAAAGTATATTACCGATCATCTCGTGGCAACGCCTCAAAAACCGTTCTTTATGTTTCTCGCCTATACGACCATTCACGGTTCTTACCATGAAGCAGCAAGTAAAATTGCGTGCAATATTCAATTTCAAGTGCCCGGAGGTCCGTTCCCTCACATTCAAGGTCAATGGCCACTTCCAGTAGAAACGCGCGAGACTGCCAATCGGTGGATTCATCCCGAGCACAACGCCGCACATGGTTTCACGACAATTCCTATGCGCCGTTATGCCACCAGCCTGCGCCGTTTGGACGACAATCTCGGCGACCTTCTACAATTCTTAAAGTCCAAAAACATTGACCAAGATACAGTCATCATCTTTACCTCTGACAATGGACCTTCCAAAGAACAAGGTGCCGATCCTAAAACGTTTCAATCTGCCGGACCTTTCCGTGGATTTAAGCGGTGGGTCACCGAGGGTGGAATCCGCGAACCAGCCTTTGCGCGTTGGCCTGAACATATCCCCGCAGGACGAATTTGCTCGACTCCATCGCAATTCCAAGACTGGATGCCGACCCTTGCGACGCTCGCAGGATTCCCTGCACCGGCACACTCGGACGGCGTCAGTCTGCTTCCCGATCTCTTCGGGAAAGGACAGCGCCGTGCCTCCACTCTTTACGGAGAACATCGCGGAAGCGGTTGGGGATTAGAGCAACAACAGTTCTTCCGTGACGGTGATTTTATCGCCTTACGGTTGCATATCAAATCTGCCGACGACCCAGTCGAACTGTACAATGTCAGAACCGATCCGCACCAAGATCATAATCTTGCATCAGAAGATCCTGTTCGCGCAGAAGCCTATCGGAAAGAGCTCCTCCGTCATCGTATTCCTATTCAGAAGTTGCCGGCGAGCATTGGCATTTGCGGTTATCAAGACGGACCGCGCCCCTATGATTATGCCGCCGTTCCCGGGAATACGCCTACCGAAGCAAAGGCTCCCATTCGCTTTTACTATGATCGCGTCAAAGGCTGTCCGTATCTTCCCGACCTTGATACGCTCACCTCTACGCAAAATGCCACAGCCGACGGATATGTACAAGAGCAACGAACGTTGATTCTTCCAGAAGAAAGCGAAGTGACTTTTGCCGTTCAGCATCCCGGTGCAATCGCATTATGGGTTCATGGTATTCGCGTCTTTTCATATGAAGAAGGCGGACAACATATGCTCAAACTCCGTTTAGGGAAAGGTCAGCACCCCATTAAATTGTTCGCGGAACGCGTTGCTGGAAAGGATGCGCTTCTCAGATGCTAACGAAATCGGAAATCGTCACGCTTCTCACCCAGCCCGAGAGCGACGCACTTTTCGCTCAAGCACGTGCCATTCGTTCCAAAACTAAAGGCAATGCCGTTTTCCTGCGCGGGCTCATTGAACTCTCCAATCTCTGTGATCGCGATTGTCTCTACTGTGGAATGCGCCACTCCAATGCGCGCGTGCACCGCTACGCCATGCCAGATGAGACGATTCTCGACTGCGCACGACAGGCGCGCGATCTCCACTTTGGAACAGTGGTACTACAAGCTGGCGAATGTGAATCTTTATGGACGCGCGAACGCGTGACAACGCTCATTCGTCGGATTAAAGAGGAAACAGGTCAACGCATTACGCTCTCCCTCGGCGAGCGTTCACAAGCTGATTTTGAAGCGTGGCGAAGCGCCGGTGCCGATCGTTATCTATTACGGTTTGAAACGTCCGATTTACCGCTCTTCCGTCACATTCATCCCGGTGCGCCTGCAACCGAAGAACATCCGCGTCTCTCTCGGCTTCAATGGCTCCGCGAGTTAGGCTATGAAGTCGGCAGTGGCATTATGTTAGGACTGCCGGGACAAACATTGGACTCCGTTGCCAACGACCTCCTCCTCTTTGAAAAATTACAGCTCGATATGGTGGGATTAGGCCCCTATCTTATTCATCCCGACACGCCTTTAGGGCAAGAAATTACGCCGAGTGAAGTTCCTGTTTCGGCAGATTTCACTTGCCGTTGTTATGCTCTCACGCGGCTCCTTTTACCTAATGCCAATATTCCGTCCACGACGGCGCTCTCAACCTTAGATCCACGACAGGGACGAATTGCAGGGCTGTCTTCCGGTGCGAATGTCTTTATGCCCAACCTTACGCCGACCTGTTATCGCGCAGATTACCAACTTTATCCCGGAAAGATTTGTGTCGTTGCACCTCAAGCCGACGCATTAGACGCACTCAACGCAACGTTTGCGCAACTTGGGCTTGTTCATACCGAAGGATAGTTCCCGGTATACATGAAGCGAAAAGAACGCTTTCACGCTTGTTGTCTCTTTCGTTAAAAGCTAGAGTAGAGGAATGAAAACATTCCTTACATTGCTTCTCTTCGTCTGCCTCTTAACTTCTACGACTTACGCGCAATCGCAACAAGCGCTCCGCGAACTTAACATTGTCTATTTCGTCCCTGCCGATATGGAGCCTTTCCCAAAATATGAGGAACGACTCAATCGCGTGTTGAAAGAGATGCAAAAGTTCTACAATCGCGAACTTCAACGCAATCACGCGAACGCCGACTTGCGTTTTACGCCTCACCCCAATGACCAAGAACGTATCAATCTTCTTTGCGTGCGTGGGAAACTTCCTGCTTCTGGTTATCCTTACGAAGGCGGAGGTGCAATCATTCTCCCCGAACTCGAAGCTTACTATGCCGCCCATCCGCAAAATAAGAAGTCGGAACATACACTTGTCATTATGCCTTCGACCAGTGGCAATCCGCTCAATCCCGGTGGTGTGCCTTTTTATGGTTACGGGAAATTTTGTTTTGCTTTAGACTATCCCGATTTCGATTATCGCCATTGTGGAGAAAAAACGGACATGGGGCGACTGTTTACGAAGTGGTACGGCGGCATGGCGCACGAATTAGGGCATGGGCTGGGGCTTCCGCATAATCATGCGACGCGTTCTGATGAGAAAAGTTTTGGCACCGCCCTCATGGGCGCAGGGAATCACTCACTGGGACAAAGCCCGACCTTCCTGACTACCGCTTCTTGTGCCATTCTTGAATCTTCAGAACCGTGCCGACGCTTAATACCTCGTGCATTTGTTCCGGTCAATGACATTGATATCTCCATTCAGAAAGAAAATGGAAGCGTACAACTTTCCGGCAAGTTACCTCCAGATTGTTCCGTTCGGAAAGTTATCGCCGCCTACGACAAAGACGAATGGGAAAGCGTCAATAACAACTACGATGCCGAAGCGTTCATTGTCCCCGTTGCTAAAGACGGCACGTTCAACTTTCGTTTCCCGATGGATGAGATTCATCCCGGAAAAACGGCACTTGCCCAAGTTCAAGTCCGCCTCATTCACGACAATGGGGTCGAAGAGCTTATCCGTCACACACTGCCATGATTTAAGTTTGCATTCTGGCACAGGAAATCCGTGCTATACTAGCGCTTCATCATGAAAACGATTGAGCAACAGTTTACCGTTTCCTTTCACTATCCAGTGATTTTCTGCCGTCATCTTTTCGCGGCTGATTGTGAAATTCTCGCCAACTTACTGGCGCGCGATAAAGACGCGCCCGAACCTCATCGCGTTCTATTTGTCATTGATCGTGGTGTCGAGCGTGCGTATCCTCAACTTGGCAAACAAATTATTGACTGGCTTTCCACACGCCGCGGACAGATCGAATTAGCCTCTCCCGTTGAATTTATTCCCGGCAGCGAATTTGCCAAAAAGCATGGATCCATTGTTGAGAAACTGATTAAACTTGCATATCAAATCCACTTTGGACGCAAAGACACCTTCGTTGTCATTGGTGGCGGTGCCGTACAAGATGTGGTGGGATATGTCGCGGGCATTCTTCATCGAGGATGCCACGTGATTCGCGTCAATACCACCACACTCTCACAGGCAGATGCTGGCGTTGGCGTTAAAAACGGAATTGATTACTGTTCCTCAAAGAATTTTCTCGGTACGTTTGCTCCACCTTTTGCCGTTATCAATGATACGGAATTCCTTCCAACGCTTTCAGATAAAGACTGGAGTAACGGATTAGCCGAAGCGGTCAAAGTCGCAGTGATTAAAGATCGTGCCTTCTTCCAAGAACTTGAGGAGCAAGCGGATCTTTTACGAATGCGCGACTTAAACGCGATGGAAGCGGTTATTCAGCAAACGGCAGCCCTTCATTTAGCGCATATTGCCAATGGTGGCGATCCCTTTGAACATGGTGCTGCGCGTCCGCTTGACTTCGGGCATTGGAGTGCGCACCGATTAGAAGTTCTCTCCTGCTTTCAACTGTCGCACGGAGAGGCTGTTGCGATTGGCATCGCACTCGATATGATTTATGCCACCGATTTAGGATGGGTCACTGAAAGCGAATGTGCGCGCGTGATTACGCTCTTACGGAATTGCGGATTACGGATTTGGTGTGATGAACTGTCTCTGCGCGGATCCGATAGCAAACTCGCAATTCTTGAAGGACTGCGCCAATTTCGTGAACATTTGGGCGGACAACTCTGCGTGACCCTTCCGAAAGGTATCGGAACAAAAGCCGAAGTACACGAAATGGATGAAGCTCGAATTGAGCGATCCATTACACAACTGCACGATCGCTATTCCTAAATAGCTTCCTCCTTTACTGCAAACAGTTCATAGCGATTGCGTCTTTTGAAGCACTCGCTATTTATTTCCACGCGGCAAACAGTGTAATCCAGCAGCAGGGCAAGGAAAGCGTAAAGATCTGTGCGGATAGATACGATTGTTTGATATTATATGGCGTTACGTAAGTTGCAGAAGGGCAAGCTATTACGTGCACTTTTCGACCTTAAGTCACTAACATCGGAGCAGTCAAATGGAAAATTGCGTCACGGACGTTGCATACGGCATTGATGTCTTTAGCGAAACCGTTATGCGCGAATATTTGGCAAAAGATACAGTTGAGAACCTTCTCCACACGATGAATGATCATGTGCCGCTGGATCCTTCCATTGCCAATGATGTCGCACACGCCATGAAGCAATGGGCGATGAGCCGTGGCGCAACCCATTTCACGCACTGGTTCCAACCGTTAACCGGCAGTACGGCAGAAAAGCATGACGCATTTTTTGAACCGACGGGCATTGGTTCAACCATTGCACGGTTCTCGGGTAAGAATCTCATTATGGGCGAACCTGACGCGTCCAGTTTTCCTTCCGGCGGATTGCGGTGTACCTTTGAGGCGCGCGGCTATACGGCGTGGGATGTTACCAGTCCGGCGTTCATCAAACGTCACGTCAATGGCGCAACACTTTGTATCCCTACTATCTTCTGTTCGTACACAGGTGAGGTTCTCGATAAAAAGACACCGCTCTTGCGTTCGATGCAGGCGATGATTAAAGCAACGCATAAACTTATGGCCTGTTTTGGCGAAAAGAATGGGCACGCCGTCCTAACGTTGGGACCCGAACAAGAGTATTTTTTAATTGATAAGACGTTTTACTTGAAACGCCCCGATCTCATTCAATGTGGGCGGACACTTTTTGGCGCGCCGCCCGCACGGCACCAACAGCTGGAAGATCACTATTTTGGATCCATCAAACCGCGTATTCTTGCCTTTATGGAAGATGTAGAGCAAGAACTTTGGCGGCTTGGGATTCCGGCGAAAACACGGCACAATGAAGTTGCGCCGGCGCAATTTGAGTTGGCTCCGATGTTTGAAGAACTCAATCTTGCCGTGGATCATAATATGCTCACGATGGAGACGCTGCGCAATGTGGCAGATCGTCATGGGCTTGTTTGCCTGCTCCACGAAAAGCCTTTCAGTGGCGTTAATGGCTCCGGTAAACATAACAACTGGTCGGTGGCATTCAACGGTGAAAATTTACTCGAACCGGGATCTGATCCTCAACACAACGCCATTTTCTTGGCAACATTGGCTTCTGTCATTCGCGCCATTGATTTGCACAGCGATATTCTGCGCTCTTCGACCGCTTCGGCAGGAAACGATCATCGTCTCGGTGCGAACGAAGCACCGCCTTCCGTTATTTCTATCTTCTTGGGTGCTGAACTCATCAATGTGATTGAGCGTATTGAAAAGGGAACAGCCTCAAAGAATGATAAGGCTTCTGCCTTACGCATTGGTGTCGATACCTTGCCACCGCTCCCGCGCGATTCAACGGATCGTAATCGAACGTCTCCTTTCGCCTTTACCGGTAACAAGTTTGAGTTCCGTATGCCCGGCTCCTCGCAAAACTGCGCCGGCGTCTGTATGGTTCTCAATACCATTGTTGCCGAATCCATGAACGTAATTGCCGATGCCATTGCGAAACTTCCAAAAGCCAAATTCAATGAAGGGCTTCAAAAGATTCTCCAAGCGGTCATCAAAGATCATAAGCGCGTCATTTTCAATGGCGACGGTTATTCAGATGCGTGGTTAAAAGAATCGAAGAAGCGCGGACTTCCGAATCTCACGACAGCGCCTGATGCACTCCAACCGATGCGTGACAAAAAGAACCTCAAGCTGTTCGCGGATGAGGGCGTCCTTATGCCCACCGAGATGGAATCGCGGTACGATGTCTTTATGGAAGAATACATCCGTAAGGTCACGATTGAGGGGAAGGTCGCATTGGAGATGGCTCGGAGCATGATTGAGCCCGCCATTACGGCTGAATTTTGTACGCTGACGCGGACATTATCCACCGCGCAAACCGCAGGAATCGTTGCGGGGACAAAGTCTATCAAGGAAGTTGCCAACACCATTGGCAAAGGACTGGATGCTCTTCATGCCGAATGCGCGGCGCTCGAAAAAGCATTGGAAAAAACGCCTGCCGAAATTCTGAAGGCAATGGCTTCGCTCCGTATTACCGTTGACCACTTGGAAGAAGATGTCGATGATGCGCGGTGGCCTTTGCCAAAATATCGCGATATGCTTTTTATTTATTGACATCCCCCTGAACCTCATCGGGTTCAAAGAGGATATTTGCCTTGCCCCATAGGAGAAGATGTGGAAGGCTTGCGTAGAGAAAAGTCCTCCTCAATGACCGTTCAGGGATAAGAGTGAGAGTCTTTCTCTTTGACAAATGTGCCGTATAAATGAGGTGCGAAAATCCAGATGGTAAAGTCAATGACAGGTTTCGGGCGCGGTGTCGGGCAGAATGCGACACACGCCATCACGGTAGAAATCTCAACCGTCAATCGTAAACAGTTTGATGCAACGCTTTGGTTGCCACGTGAATGGCAACGTTTTGAAGTTCGTATTCTCGGTTTATTGCAAAAAACCATTGCACGCGGTGCCGTCAAACTCTCGGTCACCGTAACGCCCTTAGAAGCCGCTGAAACCTCTTCCGCGCTCGTCTCTCATCTGGAGCGATTAAGGGCATTAGCGAAAACAGTTGGTATTCAAGGAGCGTTCACACTTTCCGATCTCTTGGCGCTACCTTCCGAGGTCACACAAGCCGAACTCCCTGCGCCATCGGATGAACTCTATGCAACACTTTCAGCCGCCGTCAGCGAAGCGGTAGAAAATCTTCAGAAAATGCGTCTCCATGAAGGCGAACGCATGGCGCAAGATATCCGCGAACGCTTTTCGCGTCTCCACGTACTTTACACCGACATTCAGCAGATTGCGCCAACGCTCCCTCCGCTTTATCGTGATGCGCTCAATAAACGTATTGCCGATCTCCTGCCAGAGGGATTAACGCTTGACGCCAATCAATTGGCACGAGAAGTTGCCCTCTTTGCGGATCGCTGTGATATCGCCGAAGAGTTGACACGACTGCAAGCACATTTCGACCATGCCGAAACGCTACTGACAAGTGACACCCCCTGCGGACGATCAATGGACTTCCTGTGCCAAGAGTTTTTCCGTGAGATCAATACGACCGGTTCTAAATGCAATAACGCGAATATTGCGCGGAAGGTTATTGATTTCAAAACGCTCCTTGAAACCATTCGCGAGCAGGTACAGAATCTTGAGTAGTGCCGACGTTACAGTCTTACGGTTGTCCCCTGGCGATCTTCTTGCCGAAGGCTTTCATGCACGGCTCAACGCCGATGCTTTGGCACACGCCCCCGTCATCTATCTCGTTTGTAACAACGGGAAAGCCAACGGTGAACCGTTGCCGATGAAGTTTGCCAACCCCTGTTTAATCGACCTCGCACCAGCCTATCGTATTCGTGGAATGCGTATTGAGACAGTAACCGCTGATGCCGCATTGGAGACGGCGCGTTGCATCTGTGCCAAAGGTCAAGGTCCCTTTTTTATTGAATGGCTCATTCGGGAGTAAGTAACATGAAGCCCCATCAACCTCTCAATCTTTTCGATCGTACGCCGGGACGTGTGCATATCATGGGAATCTGTGGCGTGGGTGCCGCAGGGATTGCATGGCTCCTTCACTTGCGCGGATGGGAAGTCTCCGGATGTGATAAAGATGTCCCCTTACGCTTAGGCGCCTTTTTCCGCCGTCATGCCATTACCGTCATACAAGGTCACGGTTCGGATCATAGCGTCGATTATGATGCGCTTGTTTATAGTGCCGCCATTCATCCCGATGAGCCTGAATTGGTACTTGCGCGAAAGAATGGCATCATTGTAATGTCACGTGGCGAATGTCTCGCCGGATTTGTCGGAGGCGTCCGATCGGTTGCAGTTTGCGGTACACATGGTAAAACCACAACCGGCTGTTTTACGACTCGGCTCTTGCAACTCACAGGGCAAAATCCGCTGTGGTGTTTAGGTGGATATACCGCTCACCTCGGTTCCTATGCCGGTCCCACACACAATCTTCCGCACACCCATGTCACCGCTCAAGAAGCCTTAAACGTTCTCTCAGTTGTCGAAGCCGATGAAAGCGATGGGACGCTTGCATACGAACATCCGGCCGTTACGGTCATTACCAATATCGACCAAGATCATTTGGATCATTTCCATAGTGTCGAAGAATTAGAAACGTGCTTTGCGGATGTCGTTGCCAACACGCGCGAAAGTGTTGCCGTCTGCGCCGATCATCCTCGTGCGGTTCGCATTGCAAGCCTTTGCAAGGGAACACTTCTCACCTATGGCGTTTCACCTGAAGCCATTCTTCGTGCCGAAAACTTACGCCGTTCTGCCGATGGCACCACGTTCAGCCTATCGTATCACCAAAACTTTATTGCCGAAGTCACCATCCCGATTCCCGGCGATCACAATGTCGTTAATGCGTTAGGCGCATTAGGCGCAGGCGTTCTCTTAGGATTCGACATTCAAGCACTCGCAGCGAACTTAGGCGAAGCCTGCGGCGAGCTTCCCAATCGCCGATTCCAATGGCTCACGCCGCACGATGCACCGCTTCGCGTGGTTGTAGACTACGCACATCATCCCGTTGAAATTCGCGCCATGATGTCCATCGCACGATTGCAACCGCACACGCGATTGCGTGTGGTGTTTCAGCCTCACCGTTATTCACGTACGAAGATGTTACTCAAAGAGTTCCCTGCGGCATTTGAAGGTGCAGACGAAGTCATCTTAATGCCGCTCTTTAAGGCAAGTGAATATTTTATTCCCGGAGGAGACACACACGACCTTTACGCGGAAATGCGTCAGCAGAACCCAGCATATTCGCTTTTGCTTGCACGTGAACCTGATGAAGTCTTGCATTATCTATTACGAACGGCACAAACAGGCGATCTCATTCTTATCGTTGGAGCGGGCGATATCATTCGGTTAGGAAATGAATTGCGTGATAGTGTCACGCATTCTGCAAACAACGCGACGTATCATCTTCTCGAAAAATACCAATCGGACGACCTCACGTTAATCCCAGATGAACCGCTTGCGAATCATACCTTTTTCCGCGTGGGAGGCAAAGCCGACTGCCATGCCATTGTCAAAAGCGTTCCCACACTTTCGGCACTTTGTATCCTGTGCCAATCCGAGAAGCTTCCGCTCCGCTTTCTAGGCGGTGGGTCCGATACGTGGTTCTCCGATTTTGGTCTTAAAGGTGTTCTCTGTTCTTTGCAAGGTCCGGCGTTTGAGTCCTACGAAAGGACTGGCGAATCCGTGACCGTTGGGGCAGGAATGAGCGGTGCAAAACTCCTCGCGCGTCTCGAAGCCGATGGGCTTAGCGGACTTGAATTTATGCACGGGATTCCGGGAACCGTCGGCGGATGGGCGCGAATGAATGCCGGCGCACACGGTCATGCGCTTTGGGAACACGTTGAAAGTGTACGGGGCGTTTTAAGCGATGGACAATTGCGCCGTTTGACCGTGCACGATGTGACTGCCGGTTATCGCTCTGTCCATGGGCTTAACGGGATCAGTATTATTGCCGTCACCTTTCATCTTTCATCTGACAGACCAGAAGCCATTCATACGCGATGCACTGATTTTTCAGCACAGCGTGTCAATCTTTCCGGATTACGGACGTGTGGTTCGCTCTTCAAAAACCCCGATGCCGACATAAAAGTTGGACGCGTACTCGACACCCTTGGCGTAAAAACATGGGTCATTGGTGGCGCACGCGTTGCACCGCAACACGCCAATGTTCTAAGCGCAGGAGAGGGCTGCACCGCCTCTGACCTTCTTGCCCTCATGTATCGCCTGCGTTCCGCCTTTGAGCAAGATCAGAATATCCGCCTTCAACCCGAAGTCTGCGGATTTGAGTAAGCTTTAGTAAGAACGTGCCTCCGCGTAAGACATTCACATCTACCGCTGATCAATCAGCAGATGGACGCTTAATGTGTGTTATACTGACACGCGGTTTTGCGAGAAGAAAGGACTCTCTGCAGTATGGATTATGAACATCTGAACCGTATTGAAAAGTTACAAACGGCAATGGCCGCACAAGATATTGATGCGGTCTTTCTTTATTCCTCCATCAATCGGACGTATTTCACCGGATTAACAACCAGTAATGGATTGTTGCTCATTGAGCGCCAAGGTACGCCTATCTTTTATACGGATTTCCGTTATCTTGAAGTTGCGCACCGTATGCTTAAAGGTGTTGAAGTTCGTAAATTTAAGGCAGCAACTGAACAGCTCAACGATTATGCAGACTTTGCAGCGTCTTGGCACCGGATTGGATATGAAGGGAACTTAACCGTTGCCCAATTTCTTCCTTTGCAGGAAGCAATGAAGTCAGCACAATGGATCAGTATCAGTGCCTTAATTTCCGCTCTTCGTGGTGTAAAATCTCCGCGCGAGATTGATGCGATCCGTCGCAGTGCCGCGGCAAATGATGCGCTTTTCCTTGAACTTATGGAAACGTTCCGCCCGGGGATGAGCGAATTGGAAATGCTTCGTCAGTTTCGGATGAAAGAAGCCGCACGCGGATTAAGCGAATCCTTTGATCCCATTCTTTGCGCCGGAGTCAATGCGGTTGAGTGTCACCACCAACCCGATGATACCGTCTTACATCAGAATTCCGAACTGCTCATTGACATGGGCGTTCTCGTTGATGGGTACTGCTCTGATATGACGCGTACGCCCTTTTTCGGGAAGCCAACGCCGCGGTTCAAAGAAATTCACGCGATTGTATTAGAAGCAAACCAAGCGGTAATTAACGCGGTAAAGCCCGGCATTCGCTGTTGCGAAATGGATCAACTCGCACGTAAGATTATCGGTAAATATGGTTATGGCGAATATTTCGACCATGGTCTCGGTCATAGTGTCGGACTTGAAATCCATGAAATGCCAAGCTTTGGAAAAACCTGCGAAACCGTTACCGAACCGGGCATGGTTATTACGGTCGAGCCTGGAATTTATATTTCAGGTGATGTCGGCGTTCGCATTGAAGATTTGATTGTTATTACCGAGACAGGATGCGAAGTTCTTTCTCACACACCGCACGAGATTGTGATTGCCTAACATGAAAAAACCAAATGAACAGAGGCTTTCGTCCATCGTCCGCGAACTTCTCATTGAATTGGGCGAAGATCCCGATCGCGAAGGACTGTTAAAAACGCCCAACCGCGTGGCACGCGCGATGATTGACCTCACCAAAGGCTATCATCAGACACCGAAGGAAGTGCTCAATGATGCCGTCTTTACGTCGTCTTCCAACAGCATGGTCATCGTTCGGGATATTGAAGTGTATTCACTCTGTGAACATCATATGTTGCCCTTCTATGGACGTTGTCATGTGGGCTACATTGCCGCAGGGAAAGTCGTTGGCTTAAGCAAGATTGCGCGCATTGTCGATTGTTTTGCCAAGCGTCTCCAAATTCAAGAACGTTTGACGGAAGAGATTGCCCATGCGATTGAAGAGATTACGGGGGCAGAAGGTGTTGGCGTGGTGATGAACTGCGCGCATTTGTGCATGATGATGCGCGGTGTCGAAAAGCAGAATGCAACAACGGTGACGTCCTCTGTTCTCGGATCGTTTCGCGAACATCCAGAAGTACGGGCGGAATTTATGAGCTTGGTGAAATAATTGCCGCGCGCTCCTCGATGCCGATTTCTTAAAAGAAGCGCATACGCGCTTCTTTTATTTTTCATGGACAGCGATTAAGTCCAAGAGTGCTTGACCGTACTTAGCGATTTTAATTTCTCCGAGGCCGGGGATTATTTCCAATTCAACAAATGACGTGGGACGTTGCTTAGCAATCGCGGCAACCGTTTGGCTCGGCAGTACACGATAGGCGGGCAACCCTCGCCGCGCCGCTTCCTCTCGCACCCAACTGCGCAATACCGTCGCAAGCCCACGCGGCTCGCTCACACGCAACGGTACGCCGTGCGCCGGTTCATCCGCAACGCCTCGTCTCACTTGCGGAAGTGACTCTCGAAGATCAACCACGGGAACACGTTCACCCTTTCCGAGAACAAAGTCATAACCTTTTCCCGTTAATCTCATACCGATAATGTAACCATCAAATTCGAGTGCTTCACATTCCCGCAACAGTGTTTGCTCGTCCATCTCTGCAAGAATGCCATATGTTGTCAAAGTAGTAAAAGCAGAGCTCTTCCCGCGCAGCACTGCCACAACGGTTGCAAAATCTCCAACGCCGTGCATTCGTACAATACACGACAGAATCTTTTGCAACTCCGTAAAACGGTTCTCGTCTAATGCTTTACGAGGCGGAAAACTGTTGAGCGGATGACAGTGGTCACACTTAGAACACGTTCGCACCTGTGCCGTTTCTCCAAAGTAAGCCAAAAGAAAACGATGCCGACATACCGAAGTGTCCACATAACGTAAAAGTTCACGCAACCTTTCATGATCGGCACGATCCTTCGTCGCCAACGCCGCACAAATTTGCTTCAACTGTACGACATCACTCGTGGCAGGAACGGACAATATCGAATCAGGAGAGTTAAGTCTCCGTTCACGAAAAATCAACCCGCGACGTTCAAACAGTGCCACCAGATTGCGTACCGTCAATGCCGACTTAATCCCTGCACGCTCTGCCCATCCCTCTGCCGAAAATGAAGCCTCGCCCCCTTCTCCTTGCGCACAGGCGTTGCGAATGGCTGCATACAGTTCATACACCTGTTCCATCGGTGGATTAGCAGCATCAATGAAAAATTCTTGCGTTCGCACATCCGCATAGTTATAAAGAAGTTCACACCACGCATAGGCGCCATCGCGTCCAGCACGTCCGACTTCTTGATAGTACGCTTCAACCGATCCGGGAATATCCCAATGGATAACAAATCGTAGATCTGAACGATCGACGCCCATACCAAAAGCATTAGTGGCAATAACAATCGGGTCTTTGCGATTCATAAACGCATTTTGAACGCGCGTTCGATCCTCATCTTCCATTGCACCGTTGTATGCTAAGGCGCAAATGCCATGCTCCGCGAGAAGCGTTTGCACGCGCTCGACCATCTTACGCGTGGCACAATAAACAATCCCCGAATGAAAACACTCAATCACTTGCAAAAGACGTTCAAGCTTCTCCCCGTGCGTGCGGACACGTGTCACCGTCAAATGAAGATTCGGACGTGAAAACCCTGTGACAATCATTTCCGGAGGCAGACGCCCGCCTTGTCCGAAGCAGAGATGCGTAGCGATATCTTGGCGAATTTCATCCGTTGCGGTGGCGGTCACCGCCAACAACCGCACATGCGGTGAAAGCGTTTTTATAATCTGCTCAAGATACAAATAATCGGGGCGGAAATCATGCCCCCATTGGCTCATGCAATGCGCTTCATCAATGGCAAGCATCGACATCGGCGTCTCTTGCAACATCGCAAGAAATCGCGGATTCCGAAAGCGCTCAGGTGCGAGATAAACAAGCTTGTAATGCCCTCGACGCATCTGCACCAAGCGTTGAGACATTTCATCGGATGAAAGAGACGAATTAAGAAAGGTTGCCGGAATGTGGCGTGCCGTCAGTGCGTCGACCTGATCTTTCATCAGCGCGATCAGTGGCGAAACAACAATCGCCGTACCTTCCATCATCAATGCCGGAAGCTGGAAACAAAGACTTTTACCTGCGCCCGTGGGCATTACCACGACGGCATCGCGTCCCTCCAACACCGCACGAATTACCGCCTCCTGCCCCGGGCGAAATTCCCCAAAGCCGAACTTTTGTTGTAATGCCGCGTGGAGGTTTTCCATCATCAAGGCTGAGGGATCGCGAAATCTTCCCGTGCCTTCTTAATCAGAGCATTGACTGCGTCCGCCGTTTGTCCACCTGAACAGGAGCCGATTTGGCGACCATCGGGATCAACAATCACAATGTACGGATAATACAGCCCTGCATCATCCATCACAAAGTTTTCATAGAAATACGTCTGTGTATCGGAATCATCACACGACACATCGGCGTAAGAAAAATCTGCAGGCAATTTTATACTTCCATCACCGAGCATATTCCACATCCGCTGACAGAGCGTGCAATTCTCACGACCATATTGAATGAAAAGGAACTTTTTCTGTTCCTTCGCTTTGCGTAATGCTTTTTGCAAATCATGTTCACCTTTAGGCTTCACCACTTTGAGTTGCACACATCCTTCACGTGCCGGAACAGTGGAGGGCGCAAACGCTTTCGGCGTTTCCTCGGCAGAAAGCACAAACGTTGCAAGTATGAACGAGAGTAAAAGAGAAGTTTTCATAATCATCCTTTCGTATTGTGTATTAAAGCAAAAAAGCCGCCCTTTGGGACGGCTTTTAATATAGAAGCGCGCGCTGCTTACTTCACAAAGAGATCTTGTGCCGTCATCTGTACAGGCTTTGCAATTCCCAACAGATCCAACACCGTGACCGCAATATCAGAAAGCTTGCCTTCGGGACGCATCTCGCGTTTGTCGGCATCCTTCGCGACATAGAAGCATTCGACTTTATTCAGCGTGTGAGAAGTCTTCGCCATTCCGGTGACATAGTCCACCATCTGCTCGGCATTACCATGGTCTGCCGTAATCAGTACGTGTGCATCCAACTCCATCAACCGCGTCAAAACTTTGCCGACGCATTCATCTACAATTTCAACGGCGCGTGTCGCCGCTTTCAAATCGCCCGTATGGCCGACCATATCGCAATTGGCATAGTTCACAACGATGAAACTGTAAGGATTATTCTCCAACCGTTTCAAAAGCTCTGTCGTGACATTATAGGCTTCCATCTCAGGGTGACTGCCAAAGGTCGCTGGATCAAAACGGCTCGGCACTTCCACCTGATCTTCCAAAGGAGACGGCTGTGTACTCTTGCCATTAAAGAACGAGGTGACATGGCGAAACTTCTGCGTCTCGGCAATCCGCAATTGACGCAAGCCCGCTTTAGAAACGGTTTCGCCCAACAGCATCTCCATACCGCCATCGCCACCCATCGCACCGAGAAGATAATCTTCAAACTCATCCCAGTAACGGGTGAATCCCAAGTAAATAATCTGTGGACGAACGGACCGTGTTCCGGCGTAATCATCACACACAAAAGCTTGCGTGAGCTGAATTGCGCGGTCTTGACGATAGTTCGTGTGCATCACGCTGTCGCCCGCTTTCATCCCAGCATAATCACCGATGACACAGCACGGAATATACTCATCGGTCATTGGTGTACCATCGGGGGTCTGAAGCTGATCATACGCGCTTTGCACCGCTTCTATGACCGTCGCAACGCGCTTGCCTTTGGCAGCAACAATGCACTCGTACGCTTCACTTGTCAGCTTCCAGTTTTTAGAGCGATCCATCGCATAGTACCGCCCCATCGCCGTACCAATAACGCAATTTCCAACTTCCGCCATCACCGTTTGAAGTTTGGCAAGATATTCAAGCGTAGAACGCGGAGGCGTATCACGTCCATCAAGGAACGGATGAAGTACGATACAGCCGGTCGGATTTTCCTGCCGAGCACGACGCATGATTTTGAATAAATGTTCTTGATGAGCATGGACGCCTTCGTCCTGCAACAATCCCATCAAATGCAACTGTGAACCATTCTTCTTCCAGTTGGCAATCAGTGCGCTCCACTTCGGACTTTTGAATAATTCACCCGACTTCAATCCGTCGTCAATGCGCTTGAGTTCCTGTTCAACAATACGTCCAGCGCCCATATTCAAGTGACCGACCTCGGAAGAGCCTTGATATCCTTCAGGCAGTCCCACCGCTTCACCGCTACACTCAATACGGCTCCACGGATAACGCGCACGCAAACGATCAATCACGGGCGTCTTGGCAAAAAACACAGAGTTCCCTTCAAAGCGGGTATTCATTCCCCACCCATCACGAATAATTAGGCAAACTGGACGTTTCGACATAATAGAAGTACCTTTCTTTAAGATAAGTCCTAGTAGGATATCAAAAGCCCCCTTGTACGTCTCTCACATCGTTAATTTCGTTCTTCGCCAACGACCGTTAACACGTCACAAAGAGAACGCCACATGATTTAAGGGATCCAATCTCTACTCCATGACGAGTGGCAATTTCTTAACTTAACGAGGAGCGTCTATCAACAGGCGGCGTGCTTGATTAGATGAAGCTTGATACACGCTCCGCCATGATCCACAATCGGCAAACGCACACGCATATTCCACGGCATGGCGGACACGGATTCAACTGGCAAACCATCTGCAACACTTTCAATCGTCATTGTTGTAATAGGACGATCCGGCGGAAGCGCTTCAATAAGATCTGCGCAACGAAGCGTCAACACCGCCGGTTTTCCGCACGGCAAAACAAACGCTCCCACACTGTATCCGTCCTCTTCCCGCATTCCGAATTGCAAAAACCAGCTCGGTTCTCCGCGCACACACCACCGATTCTCGGCGGAACAACGCAAACAGTTTAAGAGAAGATTAAACGCTTCGCGAAAAACGGGCAGGAAGCCTTCGTCGGCAAGCGCCCATGCGCCATGTGGATTCAACGGCATTTCACGAAAGGCAACAAAGAGAGCTTCTTGCACGCTATTCAATACACGAGGACGTACTTCCGCTTCTGAATCAGGAGGCGCCATCAGCAACTGCGCAGGAAACGCAACCACACGTTCACGCATCGCACCTTGAAGCGTGCGATAGCGTAACGCCGTTCGTCCATCGGGGAGAAAATAGAGGTTGGGTGCAGTCACGCGAATTAGAGGCTCAAATTAGCAAAAGGATTATTGCCCATCGCAGCATTCTTGCTTTCATTCGACCGCAACCATGCACGCGGATCATCTTCGGGATCATTTTCAGGTGCCCGCTCCTTGTTCGGCTCCTCTGCCGTAACAGGGCGAAGGCTCACTTTACGTTCGCCTTCATCAATTGATTCAATCTTGACCTCAAGCATTTGTCCTTCGGTCACGACTTCATGCGCCGTACCAATCCGTTTGCCCTTAACCAACGCCGCCAAACGACCATTGGAGAGCAATCCGTCCACGCCCGGAATCAATTGCGCAAAGGCGCCAAACGGCGCAATACGAACAATCTTCGCATTCAGCACATCGCCCATCTTATATTGCGAAATAAAGACTTCCCAAGGATTTTGGCGCAACGCACGCAAAGAAAGAGAAATGCGTTCCGTTTCAGTGTCAACGTGTTGTACGAGGACTTCCACCGTATCGCCGGTCTTGACAAGCGTATCGGCTTTCACATCGCGTTGCCATGAAAGTTCACGCAACGGGATTAAACCTTCTGCGCCACCTAAGTCGACAAAAACACCAAACTCCGCAAGCCGCGTGACGACACCTTCACGCGTTTGCCCTTCGGCAAGTTCAGCAAAGAGTTTTTCGCGTTCGACTGCGCGCTCACGCTCCAACAAAGCACGACGCGAAACGAGCAAATTGGTGCCGCGGTCATCTTCGCCATATTCCGTAACCAAAAACGTTTGACGCGTTCCGACAAATTCTGCCGCTTCTTTCGTACGATACAATTCCATTTGCGAATATGGGCAGAAAGCACGTTGCCCCGCGACATCAATTTCATAGCCGCCATTGACTTCGGCTTTGACCAGTCCGTCAATGGGCGTTTGCGCACCAAACGCCTGTGACAATGTCGCATCTCCGCGTCCTGTAGCTTTATTGCGCACCGAGAAGATAAGATTCCCCTGACGCATCGCCACAAACCACACTTGAAGCTGTTGCCCTTCTTCGGCGATGAGCGTACCATCGTCCTGAATAAATTCTTCCTTCGCCACCACACCTTCATCTTTCGCCCGCACGTCAAGAATGACATACGCGCCTTTCGTGGAAACGACACGTGCGGTCACCTCTTCGCCGGGATCAAATCCACGACGATAGTTCGTTCCGCTTTGTTCGAGGAGTGCAGCAAAATCAGCTTTGGAATCGTTCATGATGCTTCCTTAATTTAGAAAATGTCGATATTTTATCATATGCAGAACGATTACCGCGCGGCGGAAATGCGATGACGAAGCTCCGTAATGGTTGCCGCCATTGCTTGCGCCTTAAAGAGAAACGATCCTGCGACAAATTGATTCGCCCCTGCGGCGGCGGCTAACGCGGCGGTTTCAAAATTGATACCACCATCCACCATAATATCAATGTACGCATTGTTCGCCCGCAACGCCGCAATCTTCGGCAAGACTTCGTGCATAAACGACTGTCCGCCATATCCCGGCACAACTGTCATACAAAGAATTTCGTCCGCGCAATCAAGATAATCAAAGGCTTTTTCAACCGCAGTACTGGGATTGAGAACCAATCCGACACGCGCGCCTAACGCATGAATACGCGCCGCCAGTGGACGTACATCCGCCGCAGTCTCAAGGTGAAACTGAACCGTTGTCGATCCCTTTTCGATAAATCGTTCCGCATATTTCTCAGGATTAGTCATCATCAAATGCGTATTGATGGGGAAATCTTTCGGCAATATTTTACGGCAAAGTGCTGAAATATCAGGAGAAAAGCTAAGATTGGGGACAAAATGACCATCCATAATATCCAAATGGAGTTCATCTGCGCCAGCGTCCGCAACACGTTTAATTTCATTTGAAAGCTGCCCCAAATCAGCCGCTAACAACGAAGGGAGAATATGAATTTTCACAAAAGCCTCCTATAAACAATGAAGTCTATCAAACCATCACCGCTTCCGGTATACCTTTCCTCATCAACGGCAACAATATAACACGAGTATACGACGGCATTTGGTATACTCCCCCTATATGCACAGGCAACAGATTACCACCGAAGAAATCAATCGCGATACGCTGGTTCTTGAAGGCGATAGCGCGCATCACCTTTTACACGTCTTGCGTGCACAGCAAGGAACAGAAGTTGGAGCTTTTGACGGCAAAGGACATACGCGGCTCTATCATGTCACGGAACGTCAAGAAACGGCGCTGGTTTTAGAAGCAAAACAACCGCTTTTCTCTTCTGCAAATCCTGCGGTACAAACCGTCCTCTTCGCCTGTATCCCCAAAGGCGATCGTATGGATTGGATGCTTGAAAAAGCAACTGAACTCGGCGTTACGACCGTTGTGCCGGTGATGAGCGAACGTACCGTTGTCCGGCTTGATGCAAAACAAGCGGCACTCAAACAGCAACGGTGGCAACGGATTATTGAAGCCGCCGCGCGTCAGTGTGGCGCAACGACGATTCCAACCGTTCATCTTCCGCTTCTACTGCCTCAAACCGTTCCTCTGATGAAAACGTGCACCACGCTTATTGTTGCAGCATTGATACCAGAAGCACGACCGCTCAGTCCTGTACTTCATACACTGAATCCATCTCAATATGGACAGAAATGGGGCTGGTGGTGCGGACCCGAAGGCGATTTTACGTCAGCCGAAATGCAAATGATTCTTGACTGTGGCGCAATTCCTGTCACGTTGGGACCGCTTATTTTACGTGCTGAAACTGCCGCACTTTACGGATTGGCAAATTTCGGATGTTGTCGTAATTCAGCAGTTCCACAATCCTCCCTACCACACGAAGACGCCCTAATCGGAGCTGTTCCAAATGAAACTTCTTTTTGACACCGTCGGCATTGCCGGCATTGGACTCATTGGCGGTTCTTTAGCGCGTGACTTGCGAACCTTTGGTCTTGCCAAGCATATTCTCGGTTGGAACCGAACAGCAGCACACGCCGAACGAGCATTAGAACTCGGACTTGTCGATGAAGTCACAAACAGCCTTGAAACACTTGCAAAACGCAGCGACCTTCTTGTCCTCGCGATGCCCGTGGATGTTCTCGCAGTACAACTGCCAAAAGTCCTCAAGACCGTTCGCTCAAACCAAATTATCATTGATGTGGGATCGACCAAATGCGCGTTAATGAGCGCTATCGCCACACATCCGAGACGGGCGAGATTTGTCGCCTGTCACCCCATGGCAGGAACCGAACGTAGCGGCCCCGATGCCGCGATTGACAACCTTTTCCATGACCACTTCACGCTCCTTATCAACACGCAAGAAAGTGCGCCAGATGCCGTTGAAAAAGTACGCGCGTTGTGGTGTGCCGTAGGCGCCGTACTCGCGGAGCTCTCCGCCGAGGAACACGACCACACCGCCGCACTCCTTTCTCATATGCCACACGTCTTAGCATATGCCCTTCTGCGTACCATTAAAGAAGCAGAACGCAATCAATCCATCAACGCCCAATTCGCCGGTGGCGGGCTTGCCTCCATGACGCGGATTGCACATTCGCCAATCACTATGTGGCAACCCATTTTTCAGCAAAACAAAGAACCACTTCTCAAAGCCATTGATGCCTTTTCTGAACACCTTGCGGCACTTCGTAAAGCAATTTCAGAAGAAGATGCCAAAACGCTTTCCGACCTTATGCGTTAAGAGGAGACCTTATGAAAGACGTATTGATGATGATTATGACAGGCTGTCCACATTGCCATCATGCAAAAGAAATCATGGACGAACTTTGTATGCAACATCCAGAGTTTCGCTCGGTCAAGATTAAGATTGTAGACGAAACGCGCGAACCGGAATTTGCCGCAAAACTAGATTATTATTATGTTCCAACCTTTTTCGTGAATGGCGAAAAGATACACGAAGGCGTACCTTCAGAAGATGCCATCATGCAAGTCTATCGCAAAGCGCTCGACGAATGAACTCCGCACTTTTAACATTGTCCATTGCCGGTGCCGGTGCCGTAGGCGCCGTTCTTCGTTGGGGGGCAGTTCATGCCGTTTTGTCCATGGGGCTACACTTTACCTTTGCGACACTCACAGTCAACGTGCTTGGATCTTTTGCCGCCGGTCTTCTCTTTGCACTCCTGCGCGAAGCGCATCCGCTCCTCCTTGCCACCATTTTTATTGGATTCCTTGGAGCCTTCACCACCTTTTCAACCTATACACTCGAATCGGTACGCCTTCTCTTTGATGGCGAAATTCTGCGTGGTGTCCTCAATATTATGCTTCAAAATGGCTTAGGACTAATTGCTGCAATCAGTGGACTACTTCTCGGACGCGCACTGAGCTAAACATCTCCGACAATGCGGGCGTATACAGCATCAATACGCATAAGAAGCGGTTTCCATACCGGTACGGTCCAGCGAACGATGAGCCGGCGTGGAATATCCAAAAGAATACACCCTACAAAAATAGGAACCGCGCAGAGTGGATACGCCAAGTAAGGCGAAAGCCCATACCCTTCAACGCCCCATTTCATTATTTCCCTAATCAGAAATCGCCCTGTGTCATTATCATGCAATAGATAAACGGCAAACATTGATGGCGCTAATAAAAGAACAAATTGTCCCATTCTTCGAGAAAGTTGAATTCGCGAAAACAGTATAAACATTACCATCGCAAGACTCACAGCAAAAGGTGAATCATATTCTCCAAATCCCATTCCTACAATCAATAATAGAACAGGAACGATACAACAAATACGACGTCGCGTTAGCCACTGCCCAAGATCAAACCGATGACATAATCGTGCAACCGTATAAACGCCAAGCATCATTACAAATGTATAACTACCTAGTCCAAGAGTTGTCGGTAAGCAAGAGCCAATTATCGGTAATGTCAGTCCATACGACCAGACAAACGTCAATCCTAAAAAGGGGACAAGAATCATTGGAAGTTTCCGCGTCGGTGTTGCATTAAGTGCCGCATCCACTACTGGAGCAAGTAACATCAGTGCAAGATAAGCATAGAGAAAC
>JAVVWU010000017.1:0-32346 GCA_036651955.1 Kiritimatiellia bacterium | reverse complement strand
GAATGATCCTTCTCGCTCTTCCAAAACGGCATATTTCAGCAGGCTAATTCTGCATAAGTGTTGTTAATAAAAAATACGCTATTTGAAATACGTTTCGTCTTATGGACGCGATTAGGAGGAATTAAAGGTATGTGTTCACGTTTCACTTTCATAAACTCTATACCGTCTTTTGCTCTTTGCCGTATTGTCTGAAGAAGTGAATGTGCGTCTCTGTTTTGGATTTGGTATTCTATAGCGGTTTTGTAACGGATTTCATCCAATGCAAGGAGTATACAATGAAGCAGTTGAACGAAACGGTCGCCTCTATCGCCCCCTCAGCCACGTTGGCAATTACGAGTAAGGCAAAAGAGCTTAAAGATCAGGGCGTAAAAATCTGTGCATTTGCCGCAGGTGAACCTGACTTCAACACGCCCGAATGTATCAAGGCGGCGTGTACAAAGGCGTTACAGGGTAACCAAACGCGTTATGTCGCTGCGGCAGGACTGCCAGAACTTCGTAAAGCACTTGCAGAGAAACTTGCAAAGGAAAATGGCGTGGTCTATGAACCGTCACAAATCCTCATTGCTAATGGTGGTAAGCACGCACTTTCTCAAGTTTTCCAAACATTGATCCGTCCCGGTGATGAGGTAATTGTTCCAGCACCTTATTGGCTGTCGTATCCTGAAATGATTCGTGTCGCAGGCGGTATTCCCGTCTATGTCGAGACGCGTGTTGAGGACGGTTTTTTGATGACACCAGAAACGTTTGAGGCTGCGATTACGCCCAAGACGGTCGCTCTGGTAATGAATTCTCCTTCTAACCCAACGGGGATGATGTATTCACCGGCTCAAATGAAGCAGATCGGTGAAGTCGCCATTCGTCATGATTTGTGGGTGGTTTCGGATGAGATTTACGAGAAGATGGTTTATGGCGAGGTCGAACAGGTTTCAATGGCTTCTTTCGGTCCTGCGTTTTACGACCATACGATTACGGTCAACGGATTTTCAAAGACGTTTGCAATGACAGGGTGGCGGCTGGGCTATGCGGCAGCGCCGAAGGCTTTTGCAAAGGCTCTTTCATCGCTTCAAAGTCATATGGCATCGGCACCTAATACGTTTGCACAATGGGGTGCGATTGCAGCATTGAAGGAAGCGGCACCGGATGTCCAAATCATGGTTAAAGCTTTTGCTGAAAGGCTTGATCGTATTTACGCTTTGATTTCTGCCATTCCCGGAGTGAAGTGTGTGAAGCCTCAGGGGGCATTTTATGTGTTCCCGAATATTGCCGCTTTTGGGCTTTCATCGTTGGAGTTCGCCTCGCGTTTGCTGGAAGAACAACATGTGGCGGTGGTTCCGGGAATTGCGTTTGGGAATGATCGGTGCATCCGCTTGAGTTATGCCTGTTCAATGGAAAATATTGAAGAAGGTGTAAGGCGTCTTGCGGCATTTTGTGCATCGCTTAAACATTAACAAATAAGAGAGTAGGAGAGATTATGCATCGTTTCAAATTCTATAAAATGGCTCGAACGGTGCAAGTCTCTCTTGCGTCTGGTGCTGACATTGCCAATTTATCAACGCTTGATAAAAAGTTCTGGCTGGTTCTTTCATGCCCTGCAAAAGTCGCGGGATATGATTGCGCAGTTGGTCGCGTGTTGGATACGGATAGCGATGGGCGTGTGCGTGTGCCAGAAGTTCTTGCGGCAATCGAATGGTTGAAACCGCGCGTGGCGGATTTCGATCGTCTGTTTGTCCCTGTCGAAGGACTTTCGATTGATGATATTTGCGCTACGTCAACCGAGGGCAAGGTGCTTCGCCAGTTATTTGCCAAGCTTGCGAAAGAGGGAATCCTCACCGAACAATCAATTGATGCGGCGATTGCCGAATTTCGTCAAGGTGTCGCAAATGGTGATGGCGTCATCCCAACAACGGCGGTTGATACAAAATGGGTTCCGGTCGCGGAGTCAATTATTGCGGTAACGGGTGGAACAGATGCTTATGACGGGACAAAGGGAATTTCCCTAAAAGATTTGGATACCTTCAAGGGTGCACTTGAGGCTTATCAAGGTTGGCGGAATGCCACGCCTCAATTGACTGCAAATTTCGGAGGATTGTCGGCGGCGGAGGCCGTTGCACTTGTGACGCGACTGGCTCCGAAGGTGGATGAATTTTTTACTGCGTGCAATCTTGTCCGTTACAATCCGGCGATGCGCGAAACGCTGATTGCGCCTGTGTCAGCGGATGCACTTGCAGGAGCTCTGTTGGCGTTGCCGGCAGTGAATCAAGGTGCCTTGGATTTCGAGGAAGGCATTAACCCACTTTATCGCGCAGAGATGTCTCAACTTGCAAAGGTTGCCACGGCACTTGACCCGTCCGTAAAAGGATTGACCGTTGCTGTTTGGGAAATGATTCGTGCGACGGTTGCGCCTTTTGTCGCATGGGCGGCACTACGACCCGTCGGAGCAGATGTTTTCACTGCGATGGATGAGCAGATGATTGCTTTTTCCAGTGACGCGTCCGTGCGCGAATGCTTTATAAAAGTACTTGCCGAAGATTCAGCAAATGCAGCACTTGCCGAAGCGTTTGTGGAGCTCAAAAAGTTGCTTATTTTACGGACGAAGTTTTTGCGATTCTTGCGTAACTTTGTCAATGTAACCGATCTGTATTCACCGACTTCTAAACCACTGTTCCTCGTGGGGACGTTATTTATGGATGGGCGTGCATGCACGCTCTGTTTCCCGATTGAACAAGCGGCTGCGGCGCACGCGACAGCGGCGGCGTCTTCCAAGTGTTGCCTTGTTTATTGCACATTGAAACGATTTTCAGCGCAGGCACCGCGTACCATTTGTGCGGTGTTTACCGCGGGCTCGGTTGTAAATCTTGCGGTCGGTAAGAACGGGCTCTTTTTCGACCTCGAAGGAAACGACTGGGAAGCTTCCGTTTGTCATGTTATTGCGAATCCGATCAGTTTAACGGAAGCATTTTTTACGCCGTGGCGTAAAATCGGTGCGGCTTTCACCGGCGTCATTCATAAGTTTATTTCAGGAAAGAATGATGCGGCTGTGGCGGGAATGTCTGCCAAGGTGACAGGTGCAGTCACTGCACCTGTCGCTGCTACGCCTGCGCCTGCCGGTAATGGTGGCGCAATGATGGCGTCTGTCGCAACGTTAGGGATTGCGCTTTCGTTTATTGCTACGGCAGTAACAGGCGTGGTTGCTTCTTTGACGAATACGCCTTTTTGGAAAATTGGTCTCGCAGTGACGGGCATTATTTTCGTTGTCTCAATCCCGAGTGTGATTCTGACGTGGTTCAAGTTGCGTGCGCGTGATTTGGCGCCTGTATTGAATGCTTCTGGATGGGCAATCAATCGTACGATTGGACTAACGCCCGGATTGGGGAAGCTTTTTACACAGTGTGCCGTCTACGTGGGACAGCGGTTTATCTGCCCGCCAATGAAAGAATCTCATGTGAAGCGTGCAGTGATTTTGTGGCTGTTCTTCTTGGCTGTGGCAATCGCTGTTGCCGGATGGTTTTTCTGCCCGTGTTCACCTCGTAATCGAGCTTGTCAGCGTATTGAAACTTCTACGGACAGCGGTGTAGTGCCTGCTGAAACGAATGTGGCGCCGACGGTGGAGGTTCATCAATGAGTATTTCTCACGCATTTCTAGGATCTGAACACGCACCGGTTGCCAAAGAGAAGGCGCGGTTTCATGTGATTCCGGTGCCGATGGAGTTGACGGTTTCGTATGGTAGTGGTGCCGCGAAAGGACCGGCTGCAATTCTTGAAGCTTCGGATCAGTTGGAAGCCTATGAATGTGGCGCACTGCCTTGTGACGGAGGAATTTACACGGCACCGGTGGTGAAACCTTCTGCGGCAAAAGCGAAAGACCCGGAGGCGTGGTTACGCGTGATTGAGAAAGCCGTAGGGGATGCCTTGGATTGTGGCGCCCATCCGGTGATGTTGGGTGGAGAGCATACGGTGACGCTTGGCGCACTCTTGGCGTATAAAGTACGTGAAGAGAAGATTGGAATTGTTCACTTTGATGCTCATGCGGATTTACGTGACAGTTATGAGGGATCAGCACTTTCTCATGCGTGCGTTTTGCGTCGCTGTCATGAACTTGGATTTCCTTTGGCGCAGTTTGCGACACGTGCCTATTGCGAAGAAGAGGCCGCTTATCGTGCGGCGAACAAAAAGACGTTGTTTGCCTGTGATGGTGAAACGTTGGCACTTAAAGGTCCACCTTCTCCGATTTTGCCTAAGGGATTCCCCAAGAAAATTTATGTCACGTTTGATGTCGATGGGTTGGATCCGGCAGTGATGCCTGCGACAGGAACGCCTGTTCCGGGCGGACTTATGTGGTACTCGGCTCTTTTTATGTTGCAGGAAATTGCAGCGACGCATGAGATTGTCGGATGTGATGTCGTGGAGTTGGCTCCGATTAAAGGCGTTCATCATGCTGACTTTACGGCAGCCAAGCTGGTACAGAAGCTGATGGCATTGATGTCGTGAATGGTAAGAGTGTTATTGATGCAGCATTGGCACGTCTTGCGGGGGCTTCATTGATCTTCGTAGATGGTGTGTGGGTCAATGAGTCGGTGCGTGGAAGAGATCTTAAATATTATATTTTCGACTGGGATGATAATGTCCTCTGTATGCCAACACGCATTCATTTGGAACGTTTGGAAGAATCGTCAGGTCAATGGGTGCCCCATGTGTGTTCAACTGCCATTTATAGTGTCGTGCGTAAAGATACGGAGCACTATCGTTTTCCTCAAAACAATCGGGAATATGCGTTTGCCGAGTTTCAAGACATTTGCACGCCTTATGGCGGGGGAAAGTTTTTGCAGGATCTTGAATGTGCGCTTGATTCCATTGAGAACGGACAGCATCGTCCGCCACCGAGTTTCAATGTGTTTCGCAAAACGTTAGTCGAAGGTCGTCTATTTGCAATTGTTACGGCACGTGGGCATGAAGCGGAAACATTGCGCAAGGGCGTTCTTCGATTTATTGAGCGCGTCTTAAGCTCAATCGAACGCGAAGAGATGCTAATTAACTTACGTGGCTACTCTTACTGTTTTGACCATCTCCAAACGTTCCCTTCGCAACGCGACGTTCTTAATCGTTATCTTGATTTGTGCCATTACCATGCGATTACGTCCAAGACCTTTGGTGCAACGCTGGCAGAAACAGATCCTATGCTACTCTCGCAAGAAGATCGCAAGCAGTTTGCCATTCACGATTTCATTGATCATTTGGTAGATATTCTTGATCGAACAGGAATGGCGGCATTGCGGTTGCCGATCGCCGTTGGCTTTTCGGATGATGATCCGCATAATGTTGAAGCGGTTCGGAAGTATATTGAACAAGTCTTGGTGTATCGTTTCCCCACCGTCAAGTTTTGTGTTTATGATACGTCTGAACCGGAGAGTGGTACTCATAAGATGATGATTTCGGGGCAAATGGAGTTGGGGCTGGAATGAAAATCGGAGTTGCCGTTTCCGGAGGAGTAGATTCTGCGGTCGCCCTGCGTCTTTTGTTAGAGCAAGGGTATGAGGTTGAGGCGTGGCATATGCTCGCCGGATGTGCGAGTCCGGATCCTGCGGTTGCGCCGTTGTGTGACGCGCTCGGCGTTCCTTTGCACGTGGTGGATCTTCGTTCGGCGTTTGAACACGATGTGATTACACCGTTTTATGATGCCTATGCGACAGGCTGTACGCCGAATCCTTGTGCATGGTGTAATCCGCGAATGAAGTTTGGACGGTTGAGAGAGGCGATGAACGGTGGGCTGATCGCTACGGGACATTATGTGGGCAAAGCAATCGAACCGCAAAGTGGTGTCGAAACATTACAGTCTGCAAATGATAGCGCGAAAGACCAAAGTTATTTTCTCTATGCGCTCACGCCCGAAATTTTGGCTGAAACAGTTTTTCCTCTTGCGCATAAAACGCGTGCGGAAGTGGTGGCACTTGCCTTGAAATGGGAATTGCCGATTGCAGCGTCAAAGCTGACTTCCGGCAGTCAAGATATTTGTTTTATTCCCGAAGGAGATTATCGTCCAGAACTTTTGCGGAGACATCCGGAAGCAACTGTGTCAGGCGATATCTTAGATATCGAAGGTCGCGTGATTGGGCGACATACAGGGCTGGCGAATTATACGCGTGGGCAACGGCGTGGAATTGGTGTTGCTACTGGTGGACGTGCGTTTGTGGTGGCGCTGGACTGGGCGCGTAACACGTTAACGTTAGGACCGCGTGAAGCACTGTTTACATCATCGTTTAGGGTGAGCGAACTGAATTGGATCGTTCCGCCTACATTCCCCGTACGGTGTCAAGCGGTGACGCGTTATCATCATGCGGCATTCGAGTGTGAACTCTCTGCAGATGGAATCGTAACGGCGGACTCGCCACAGAGCTTTATTACCGAAGGACAGTGCTGTGTGTTTTATCGTGGAGCCTATCTTTTAGGCGGTGGTCTTATTACGAAGTAGAGGCTTACGGCACAGGAATCGGCGTGCCTTTAGGAATATAAGCAATTCGACAAGGAGCAGAGGGGCGTTCCGCAACAGGAAGCCTTAGTTCTCGCGCAAGGGTGCGTATGTCTGCTTTGGTCATACCACATTCGGCAAGTGGCGAACGAATCTCAAGCTCTTGCAATGCGCGTAGCCCCGGACGGTCATGTGTGAGATCTTCGGCATTCGTTCCATCGATACAGATTGCAAGCTGATGAGCATTTGCGAACGCTTTGAGTGCACGGAAAAGTTTTGTTTTACAGAGATAGCAACGATCCGGGCGATTCGCAAGGATTTCGGACTCGTGTGTAAAGTCGAGCGACAAAACGCTATGTTCAATCCCGTATAGTGCGGCGAGACGATGTGCGAGTTTAATATCTTCAGGTGCTTGAAAAAATGTTTGCAGTGTCACCGCGTGCGTACGCCCGTGTTGACACTGCGCAAGTAGTGCGAGGAGCAACGCACTGTCAACGCCACCCGAAAGCGCGAGACAAACGCCACGCGAGGCAAATGCTTCTAATTGACTAACGAGTGAGTGTGGCACGCTCAATGGACCATTCCAATCCGTCGGGACGTTCTGAGGCAAAAGAGGACAAGCCGAAAATCAATACGAGCGCGGCAAGTGCAAAGGTCGCCGTGAGAGGTTTCCACGCAAAGGCTTTACGTTGAACTGCAACTAACAGCATTCCCGTAATGAGCCCTTCTCCGATGCCAAGGGCGAGATGAATGGGTTGCATCGCCGCAATGAAATCAGCTAAATGTAAGCTGTTGATCCCTGACACGGCAACTTCTCCACAGACCGCAAGTGCGCCCAATTGAACTGCCACAATGGAAGCACCCACGGAGCAAAGCATCGTTTTGAACGGAGAGAAATGTTTGCGAAATAGAAACGTTCCACACAAACATCCGATAATCCCCATATTGAACAGATTGCACCCATAGGCAAGCAATCCTCCGTCGTTGAATCCAACGCATTGAATCCAAAGAATGATCGCCATTGTACTCAATGCCGCCCAAGGACCTAAGAGTGCGGTGAGGAAAACGGTTCCCACGAGATGGCCACTGGAGCCTGTCCCCGGGATGGCGTAATTCATCATTTGTGCACCAAAGACAAATGCCCCTGCGCTTAACATAAGGGGCAGGGAGTCTTTTTTGATGCGCGGTACTGCAAGACCGAGCGAAGTCGCTGAAAGCCCCCACATGGAAAGTCCAACGGTGGTAGAAATAAACGCTGATTCTAAATGCATGATTCTGTTCCTTTCAAAAACGCATTGTAAACGGTTTGAAATGGGAGTGCGTGCGCTTCGGCTATCGCCTTTACACTTTCAAATTCCGGATGCGAAAAGTGATGTCCTTGACAGATGCAACGCTTGATCTGACCTTCTCCCCAAGGCGTTTGTATCGGTTCAATCGTTCGATCCAGTTCGGTACGTTCGACAGCGAATCGGCGAATCCCCAACGTTGGCGTCGAAAAGAAGAGCGCAGTCTCACAGGCGTTGCGCGTGCTGTCATCGCAGAGAACCCGTAAAAGAACGCCCGGACGACCTTTCTTCATGGTACAGGGGACGGTATGAACGTCACGTGCGCCAGCGGTTAAAATACACTCCATGGCATAGCCGAGCTGTTCACCTGTCGCATCATCAAGATTGGTTTCGAGCATCCACAATGATGGCGTAGAAACGGTGACTTCAGAAATAATCGCACGTAGAATATTCGGACGAGAGGGGAAGGTTCGTTTGCCTGCACCTACGCCAATACGAAGAATTGTTTGTGGCAGTGCCGAAGTTGTTGAAGGAGACGAAAGCATTGCGGCAAGCGCTGCGCCTGTTGGCGTGATATGTTCGCCACTGTCGGTCGTACGGATAATGGGCAATGTATAACGTGAGAGAATTTCTACTGTTGCAGGCGCCGGAACGGGCAGGACGCCATGCGCACACGTCACGGTACCGGTTCCTTCGCAGAGAGGAGAGCATTCCGCAGAGGTGAAGCCGAGATTTTCAAGGCACACGGCACATCCTACAATGTCAGCAATAGAGTCGAGCGCACCGACTTCATGAAAGTGAACTTCCTCTTGATTGCATCCATGTACTTTTGCTTCGGCTTCGGCGATGATTTGAAACGTTTTGATTGCAAATGTTTTGACTTGTTCAGAGAGCGCGCCTTGGTTCAGAACGGCGATAATGTCTGAAAGGTGCCGGTGATGATGTTCATGTGGCACGCGAACGTCAATATCACATGCCCGAAGTCCGTCTTTTGAGATTTCACTTCGAATGAGTTCAATGGGAAGCTGTAAACTTGCAAGTGCATTTCGCACGTTTGTCTCATCTGCGCCAAGGTCAAGCAGTGCAGCTAAAAGCATATCGCCGCTAATTCCTGAGGCACAGTCTAAATAAAGTCGCGTCATAATACTCCTCTTCGCAAATCTCTCTCTGAATAGTGTGACACACTCACTCTAAAAGTGGAAGTCTTTACTGTTCAAATGTGGCGAGGATTTTTCGAGTGGCAGTTGTGAGCGGAAGGCTTGCAGGAGTTTCACACCATACAAGATTTTCAAATGTTGTCCGCGGAATCGGGGCGGCGGTGTGAATGGTAAGGGTCAGGTGAAAATGTGAAAAGGTTTGTTTATACGTTCCCAGTCGATGAAACTGCTGTGAAGGGAGCGGCAAAGCTTTACGATCGGGTAATTCCCAAAAGCCGGCTAAGAGGCGTTCGCCAACGTGCTTTTGGAGAAGCAATGCGCCTTCTTCGCTCCTTAAAAGAACCACCGAACGGCGACGTTTGGGTAACGCTTTTGCCTTGGTAACAACCGGATATTCGGACTGCGCATGATGGGCAAAAGCGTTGCATTCAGAACGAAGCGGACAGTGTTGGCAATCGGGCGTGGAAGGCGTACAGATGAGCGCCCCTAACTCCATCATGGCTTGATTGAAGTCGCCGGGAACTTTAACGGATTGAATGTAGGGAAGAAGCCACGTGGCAAGCATTTTACGAGGTGCTTCTTTTTTGAAGTCATCGCGAAGCGCATTTCTTCGTGCAAAGACGCGGGCAACATTTCCATCGACGACAGGAACGGACTGATGAAAGCAAATGCTGGAAATCGCAGCGGCGGTATATGCACCAATGCCGGGGAGTTTACAGAGCGCTTCAGGCGTTTCGGGAAGAAGGGCTTTATTTTCTGCAACAAGTTGTTGAGCAGCTTTGCGTAGATTACGGACGCGCGTGTAATATCCCAACCCTTCCCACGCCTTCAGTAACGGTTCATCTTTCGCGGCAGCAAGTGTTTGAATCGTTGGGAAAACTTTAAGGAAGCGCTCGAAGTAGGGGCGTACAGTATCGACTTGTGTCTGTTGCAACATAATCTCGCTGACCCACACCGCATACGAGTCAGAATGCCCACGCCATGGCATTGTACGTTGATGAACGGTATACCAATCTAAAAGGCGCTTAACCCACGTTTTGGACATAGCGATTACCAACCGTTGGTATGTACTTTTGTCGCATCAAAACGCGTACGCGGTTCGTGGTGTTCGGCGGGATGACCAATACTAATGGCACTGATGGGGAGAATCCCTTCGGGGAGATTGAACCGTTTGGAGACAGCGATAATACGATCCTCATTGGGATGAATGCCGAGCCAAACAGATCCTAGTCCTTGTGCATGAAGCGCCAGCAGAAGATTTTCAATTGAAGCTGAAACATCTTGTAAAAGGTAGGAAAGTTCTTGACGGTGAGCGACTGAAAGTTCACCGCATACAATGATTGCAGCAGGTGCATCCAATAACATCTTCCCATATGGAAGAATTCCTGCAAGGTCATCTAATGCTGCGCGATCTGTGAGGACAATGTAACGCCATGGATCGCAGCGCATTGCACTAGGAGAAGCCATAGCGGCTTCTAACGCAAGGTGAAGCTGTTGAGCAGTAACAGGCTCGGAGGTATATTTCCGAATACTGCGACGCGAAAGAATATCGGCAACTTCCATCGGTATCTCTTTCAGAGTGAAGATTGTACAGTCGTTACGAACGGCTTTAGAGTAGAAGGCGTATCGCTATCGCATTTGCGAAAGGAAGCGGATATCATTTTCATAGAGGAAGCGAATATCGGGAATGCCGTACTTGATCATCGCAATTCGTTCAACTCCCATACCAAAGGCATATCCATAAACTTTGTCGGGGTCATAACCTACATGGCGATAAACGCGCGGATCAACCATACCGGCACCGGCGATTTCGATCCAACCGGAGTTTTTGCAAACACGGCATCCTTTGCCTTTGCAAACGTGGCACGTGAAATCGACTTCAACACTCGGTTCAGTAAAAGGGAAAAAGTGTGGACGAAAGCGAATTCCAATATCGGGTCCCATCATCTTTCGAGCAAAATAGGCGAGCGTGGATTTCAAATCTGCGAGTGAAACGGGCTGCGTGTCAACGTAGAGACCTTCAATTTGATGAAAGTTTGCCGAGTGCGTGGCGTCGGTCGTGTCGCGGCGATAGCAGCGTCCGGGGTTAATAATACGCACGGGCGGCGGATTCGTCATCATCGTCCGAATTTGCACCGGAGAGGTCTGTGTGCGTAAGACGGTTTCAGCATCAAACCAAAACGTATCACTCGGATCCATAGACGGATGATGCGGTGCAGTATTAAGCGCAGTAAAGTTGTTGAACTTGTTTTCAATATCGGGACCATCCGCAACGGTAAAACCAAGGCTATGGAAAATGTCTGCGGTTTGCTCGATGACACGTGAGACGGGATGAATGACACCTTCCGAATGCCAACGCCCGGGAAGTGTCGTATCAAATCCGGCAACGGGTTCCGCGGTGTTTTGCATTGCTGAAATTTTGTCTGTAAGCGGACCTTCAAAGGCCGCCCGCCAAGCACCGAGTGCTTTGCCAAAGGCTGGACGATCCGCAGGCGCAACATCCTTCATTTGTTTGACGAATGCCGGAATAAGTCCATTACGACCAAGATATTTGACGCGTAGAGCTTCTAACGCTTCAAGTCCTTGAGCCGATTCAAGGGCGGTGATAGAGGCGGTATGTTCCTGTTGCAATTCTTCAAGGGTCATGTGCTTTTCCTTCTTCAAAATAGATTTTATTATAGCATTCAATTAGAGGTAAGGCAAAAACTCAATAGGATAAGGCGCGGTAAAACTCAACGTTTCATGGGTGACAGGGTGAGGAAGTTCTAAACTTTTCGCATGGAGTAATTGACGCGTGGGCGGAAGTGGAAGGCGATGATCGAGCACTGATTTCCCATAGAGTAAATCGCCGACAATAGGCGTTAGAAGTGAAGCGAGATGAACACGGATTTGGTGCGTACGTCCCGTTTCGATATGGCAGTTCACGCGGGCAAGGTTATTGGGAAGTACCGCCTCTACAAGATAGTTCGTAATGGCGTTACGCCCACCCGATTCAACAATTGCCATTTTCTGACGATTCGACGTACTACGTCCAATCAAGTTTTCAATTCTTCCTTGTCGCGGGTGCGGAAGTCCATGTGTAATGGCGGTATAAATTTTGGTTAATGCGTGTTCTGAAAAGGTTGTCGTTAGTGCCGCGTACGCTTGTTCAGTCTTCGCAATAATCATCACGCCGGAGGTGTCTTTATCGAGGCGATGAACAATACCGGGGCGCGCTTCACATCCAACACTTTTGATCGTTGGGCAATGAAAAAGGAGTGCATTGACGAGCGTGTTGTGACTGTGTCCTGCCGCAGGGTGAACGACAAGGCCGGCAGGCTTATTGATGACAAGAATATCGTTGTCCTCAAAAAGAATATCAAGCGGGATATTTTCCGGAATGACATCCACGGGCTCTGCTGGCGGTAAGGTTAATCCATAACGTTGCCCCGCAAGTGGCGCGGCTGACATTTTGAGAATTG
This sequence comes from Kiritimatiellia bacterium, assembly GCA_036651955.1. Taxonomy (GTDB): domain Bacteria; phylum Verrucomicrobiota; class Kiritimatiellia; order RFP12; family DVOR01; genus Spyradenecus. The sequence goes on along the minus strand of JAVVWU010000017.1, from coordinate 19,979 downwards.
CGTGACCTTCGGCATCTGTCAGCCAACCTTGTTCGGCAAGAATTTTAATGCGAGAACGCGTGAGTTCGGGCAGTTTACGGGTTAACCATTGATCTAAACGTCTTTCGACGACATCGAGCTCAACTTCATACCAAAGTGTTTCAGCTTCGGCTTCAATCGGAACTGTTGTGACGGAGCATTCCGCCACTATGTTTTCATCATTCATACCAAACCTGCCAGAGTGTGAGACCTTGTGGTGGAGCGGAGGGGACGCGTGCGGTGCGGATATTTCCGGGAAGAAGAAGTTCTCCGGCCGTTTCAGGCTTTTCAATTCCCGATCCCACACGAATCAAAAATCCTGAAAGCGAACGAACCATTTTATAGAGGAAGCCATCGCCTTTGACACGGAAAACAACTTGTGACCCGCGCCGTCGAACGGAAAAATCAAAAATGGTACGCACGGTACTGCCAATGACACGATTCGGATTTGCCGCAAATGCCTTGAAGTCATGCGTGCCGATTAAATAGGGGAGAGCTTTCTCAATCAACGCGAGATCGAGCGGCTGGACAACGTGCGCGTGATAAAGCCTTTTATTTGGCGGAAGAATACGTGTATTCCAAATGGAGTAACGATATTCTTTTGCAACAACTGAAAACCGCGCATGAAAATCTGATGCACAAACATGGCAAGAAAGGATCCGAATATCTTCGGGAAGACGTGCATTAAGTGCGAGTTGCAAACTGCGTTCGGTCATGCGTGTGATGAGATCGGTATGAAAGACCATGCCTCGTGCATGAACACCATGATCTGTACGGCCGCTACTGTGGATATTGACCTTGGTGGCTTTAACAATCTTGGCGAGCAAGAGTTCAATCGTCTCTTGTACACTGCAAACGCCGGACTGTGTCTGCCACCCATAATAGTTCGTGCCATCAAAAGCACAAATCATTTTGAACCGTCGCACCTGTACATCATTCATGCGTGGCAGTATATCAAAGCGCATACGGCACATTTCTGAATCAAGAGCGATTAAGATATAAAAACAAAAGCGTCTCTTCGGTTTGGAAGAGACGCTGAACGTTAAAAGTTGGAATGGATAGGCGCCGATCAAAGGCGAAATGTTGCACAGGATTCTGCTGTCTCACTGACCGAAACGGCAACGACGGGAAGTTTACGTGCTTGAATCTTTTGGAAGAAATGCTGTGCCAGATTTTCGCTTGTGCTCCGATAGGGCAAAGCGTAGGTGCGTAATCCATGCCGTTGAAGTGTGGCGGCGATATCGCACTCAACTTCCGAATCTGTATCGTAGAGAAAGGAGTGATCGCAACACGATGTGATTTCTTCCAATAATATCGTTTTGAGCTCTTTGAAGTCCATAACCATATCATCGGGTTGCCCTGCCAAAGGCGGCGTATTCCCAAGCTCAACGGTCACGCGGTAAGTGTGACCGTGAAGGTTGCGACATAATCCGCCGTGCCCTGTAAGTAAATGGGCGGCATCAAATGAAACCGTTTTAGTGACGATAACCATTGGAGTTTCCTCCTTGACGTGGGGAACGCGGCGGCCGTTGCGCGCGAGGCGGACGAGAAGCGGCAGCGCCCATGGCTGAACGTGCAGCATCCGAATGGAATGGGTGCTTGAGATTTTGTGGAATTGTGCCGTGAATAAACTTTTCAATGTCACGCAGAGCGTTGCGATCATGTGCACAAACGAGGGAAATGGCTTCACCTTCTGCGCCCGCACGTGCGGTACGTCCAATGCGGTGAACATACGTTTCCGCCTCATCGGGCAAGTCATAGTTAATGACATGGGTGATGTCATCCACGTCAATGCCACGCGCCGCAATATCGGTCGCTACAAGCACATGAATGGTGCCTTCCTTAAACCCTTGCAAGGCACGTGTACGCGCATTTTGACTCTTATCACCATGAAGTGCCGCCACTTTGAATCCGGCCTTGGTCAATTGTTTGCAGAGGCGATCCACGCCATGTTTCATTCGTGGAAAGACAATCGCGCGAAAAGTTTCAGGACGTTCTAAAATGCTCTTAAGTAACGAAACTTTGTCATCTTGATCGACAAAATAAACGCTTTGGCGGATACGTTCAACGGTGGGTATCCCCGGATCAATTCTTACCGTGACAGGCGCTGTACGAATAAAACTTTTGGCAAGAGTCGTAATATCAGGTGAAAGCGTGGCAGAGAAAAAGAGCGATTGTCGGCGCTCGGGCAGGCGCGAGAGAATTTTGCGAATCTCCGGTAAAAAGCCCATGTCCAACATTCGATCCGCTTCGTCAAGGACTACGGTTTCAATGGCATCAAGGAAAAGTTGCTTTTGATTACACAGGTCAAGCATTCGCCCCGGAGTTGCCACCAGTACTGCCACGCCACGTGCAAGCGCATGGATTTGTGGCTGAATATTGACCCCTCCAAACACCACCGCACAGGGCGTACGCTGATACTGGGTATAGGCGTGTAAGTTATCGCCGATTTGTGCCGCAAGTTCACGCGTAGGCGCTAAGATTAACACGTGGGGGCGATGAGGCCGCAGCGTGTGATGCCCTTCCGCTAAACGGTGAAGAATGGGAAGTGCAAAAGCTGCGGTCTTTCCTGTGCCTGTCTGCGCACAGCCCATAAGATCTTTGCCATTGAGGAGTGCCGGAATCGCCTGTTCCTGAATAGGAGAAGGTTTCTCGTATCCCATGTCTGCAATGGCATGGCGCAATTCAGGATTTAACAGATCGAAAACGGTACTCATGCGCGAGGGCCTTTACGATCTTTACGAAATGCAGGCTTATTGCCGGAGGGACGTTTCTCGAAGTTGCCTTTACGAGGACCGCTCTTGCCGGGGAAGGGGCTTTTCGCTCCATACGAAGGACGCCGAGAAGATCCGCCGCCAAAAGATTTCTTGTGCAAACTTTCAGTCGCTTCCACAAACTTAGGTTCGAGGGGGCGACCATCAAAATCTGCCGATTCAAGTGCTGCCAAGACGCGATCGCCAAACTCCGAGCGTACATCAAAGAAGGCAAAATCTTGCTTGATGTCAATCGCGCCAATGTCGGCAGACTTCAATCCAGACTGTTCGCAAACGATGCGCACAATAGCACCTTCGCGTAAACCATCTACACGTCCAGCGTGTACCATAATCCGACGACGATCGCCAAATGCTTCATCGCGTCCTGCACGTTCTTCGCGCGTTGCAGTCGGAGATGTAAGATTGAGATCCTTGGCATTCGCATAATCTTCCATGAGTGGAGCAAGGCGAAGTTGCAGAATACGGGCAAGTACTTCTTCTGAAGAAAGTCCAGCGACCATCGAGGCAATCGCAGGCAGCAATTCGCGGATGGACGGATTGATTTCCTTCACATCACGCACCTGTTCTGCCATGTAAAAAACGTGCTTCTGGCGAATTTCTTCTGCGGTCGGAATGGCACGCTGTTCAAAGCGCATTCCACAGATACGTTCGACGAGGCGAATCCGTGCCCGTTCACGTGCTGTTACGAGTGCAATTGAGACACCGCTCTTGCCGGCACGTGCGGTACGTCCGCTTCGGTGCGTGTAAACTGCAGGGTCATCCGGCAAATGGTAGTGAATGACGTGCGAAATATCGTTGACATCAAGTCCGCGTGCCGCAACGTCTGTTGCCACGAGAATGCGAACGGCTTTCTCGCGGAACTTACGCATCACGCTGTCACGTTGAGCCTGTGAGAGATCGCCATGGAGTGCTTCGGCATAAACGCCATCATGCATTAAAGCTTCACTGAGTTTTTGCGTGTCAATTCGCGTACGGCAGAAAACAAGTCCGTACATTTCAGGAACAAAGTCAATGATTCGACGAAGCGCACCATAACGGTTACGTTCTGCCACATCATACGCATGGTGAACAATATTCGCCTGTGTCTCATTACGCGTGCCGACGGTAATTTCAATCGGCTTGCGGATATACTTACCGGCAATCGCTTCTACTTCTGGGGGCATCGTTGCAGAGAACATCCACATGGCAGCCGTTTGAGGAATACCTTCAAGGATGAATGCAAGTTCCTCACGGAAGCCAAGATCAAGCATTTCGTCCGCTTCATCGAGTACGCAAACGCGCGTAGAGGTCAAATTCATTGCATTACGACGCAAAAGGTCGCACAACCGTCCCGGTGTAGCTACAACCACTTGTGCACCACGGTTCAGCTTCATAATTTGCTGCCCAATCGGTGCGCCACCGTAACAGGCGACGACGTGAACGCTCGGGAGATATTTTGCAAATCGTACGAGTTCTTCGCCAATTTGAAGGCAAAGTTCACGTGTTGGAGCCAAAATAAGCGATTGTACTTGCGATAGACTGCTGTCAATATGTGCCAATAAAGGCAATCCATAGGCGCACGTTTTTCCTGTGCCCGTTGCCGCTAAAGCGACACAATCAGGCGGATTATCAACGAGCAACTTTGGAATTGCTTGCTCTTGAATCGGCATTGGTTCTGTAAATCCTAATCCCTCAACAGCACGTAAAAGCCCCTCGGGTAACCCTAAATCTTTGAATTCAGCCATGTGTTTCCTCTCTTAAAAGGGTGGGAGTATAGCACATTCCATTCCCGTGAGTTGATTTGTATCGATTATTTTCAATCCGTTCCCAATGGCGAATTTGCAAAGGGTGGAGTGTTAAACATTTTGCGCGTGCGATACTTTTATCCTACAGCGTTGGAATGTAGATGACGGGGCGTACGCGATTAAACGCTCATCTCAAAGCGCTGAAGCTTCACCTGCCGTAGCATCAAGCCGAATGTTAGAGGGAAACGGGGCTACGATGGCGAATGCGGCGATCGGTGGAGGAGTGAAGAAGTTCATCATCTAAAACGGCATGAAGAATGTCTTCTTGTGTAATGAGACCAACAATATTGACATTGTTACGTACAATCAAAACTTTGGTGGAGCGTGCACGCATATAAGGGAGTAAGTCGTCTACGGGCGTATCGTGATGAACGAAAACGGGGGCGCGCCGAAGATCTGATGGCGTGGGGTTTTCGCTTCGGCTACGCAAAAGGTCGAAAAGATGAAGAACACCTAAACAACGTTCGTCATTTTCAGAGAAAATGGGAACTATTCGATGGTGACTTTGACGAAAGACGCGCAGCACGGTTGAAAGGCTATCACCTTCATAAATCCGCACAATCTTACTCATCGGTGTCATCAGTTGTGAGGCTTTACGAAGTTGAAGATCGAGGACCTGCTTAATCATCAAACGTTCAAATGCTGAAATTTGACCATGGGCTTCCGAGTCACGGGTTAGGAAGTTAATGTTTTCACGTGAGACGAACGGAGAGCGTTTCTCCCGATTGCGAGGCGTTACTAAGCGCGTCAGAAGGATACAGAGGGAAGCTAGCGGATAGAGAATCGCACGTAAAACGAGAAACGGCGGGATTAGCCGTTTAGAACGTTCAATAGGGCGCGCGGTGAACCACAGTTTGGGCAGAAATTCGCCAATGACGAGCATGAGGGTCGCAATGACAAGGGTGGCAATCAATTGCAAAAAGTCGCGACCGATGTTCCACCGATTCGCAGCGGTATATGCGATGGCGGCGGCAAGGGTCGAGAGCGTTACGTTACAAATATTGTTTCCGACCAACGTTGTCGCTAATAGGCGATGTGTATCGCGTAAAATTGCGGCAAGGACTTTGGCACTTTTATCTCCGTGACGAACAAGGTGGACGAGACGGTGGCGATTGATGGAGATGATGCCACTTTCAAAGCCGGAAAAAAACCAACTTCCAATAAAGAAGATAATCAGAAGTAGAATTTGAATTAGGGCAGTGCTACTCATTGCAGACCTCCATCTTCAGCATCAAAGCCGGGCGCGATGCGTCCATCTTCGGCAATGTGAAGCTCGGACGCTTGCGAGGAGGGATCTAAGTCTTCGAGCATAACGGTCAGAATTTTCCGGCGGCGCATTTTTTGTACGGTTACACGGTAACCATCGGCTTCAATCGCTTCTCCACTTCGTGGAATATGTCCACTATGGAAGGTAATCCATCCACTGATACGATCAGCATCATCGGCATCCAAATGCGTTCCTAATTGAAAGTTAATTTGTTCTAGTGCGGCATCGCCAGCCACGACCCAGCAGTTGGAACCTTGTTGGCGAATGTCCGAAGTCGCATCTTGCATTTTATCGCCCGTTTCCAACGAGAGAATTTCGAGAATATCGCCACGGGAGACAATGCCGGCAGTTCCGCCATATTCATCGGCGACAACAACCATGGGCAGATTTTGCCGATAGAGAAGGATAAGCAAATCGTCGAGGCAAATGTTTTCAGGCACAACGGTGGTGCACAAACATCGCGCTTGCTCTAAATTATGCTGAGGATCTAATAAGTAGCGCGAGACATCAATAAAATCAATCAGATTATCTGCGGAATCGTTCCATAAAGGAATCCATACGAAAGGAGATCGGCGCATTTGTTCTTCATGGACTGATGCAGGGTCATTGACATCTAACCCAATTAAATCTATGCGCGGAGTCATTACATCTGAGGCGTGTAATTCACTGAGACGCAAAATGCCTCGCACCATCACGCCTTCTTCAATATCTAAATCGCCACGTTCTGCGCCTAGGTTAACGACACTCATTAACTCCGCATCCGACACGGAGCGCTGTTCTGGTTCTAACGTTTTACGAAAAGGTTTCAGAAGTTTACGTAAACACCACGTCAACGGATAAAGTACTGGAATGATAAATCTCAATATGCGTGCCATCCAAGGCGTAATACGTTCTGCGTGACGAATGGCAAATTGCTTCGGGCTGATTTCACCGAAGAGTAGGACGATACCTGTTACGCCAACAATGGACACAAGTTCAACATATTTCGATGAAACCCATCCACACTGTGCGACAAAAGCAAATCCGACACTTGCCAGTGCGGCATTTACAAAAGTATTCCCAATCAATAAGGTAGAAAGCAACACTTCTGGTTGCGCGAGCAACGCCGAAAGGCGTTCGCCCATGATTCGATTACGTTCGCTAATACGTTGAATTTGTAAAGGCGAGAGGGACAACATCGCCGTTTCACATCCGGAAAAGAAAGCAGAAAGACACAACAAAATGATTAAACTGAAACTAAAAGCAAACAACGTTAGAGCACTCATAAGTCCTTAATTAGTGGTTAAACAGCGACACATTCAAAATAACAAAGAACATTTGATATCACAAATAAAATATTAAATAGAATCAGCGAAAGAGTAAAAGACGCACCTTTACGGCAAGCGACATAAAAATATGTTAAGCTAGCACGCAATGAATACGGTAACTTATTGCATGAATGTGCATCCGGGCGAAGACATAGTTTCCGTGCGGCAGGCACTTGAAGACGTGTCCATTCCTTTACGCAGTGCGTTAGGGCTTGAGACTTCTTTTCCTCTCGGGCTTCGATTGGGCGAACGTGCGGCAAAGGAATTACGTGTCCCCGAAGTCCTGCGCCGATTCTGTTCTTTTCTTCAACGGAATCATCTGACGGTCATGGGAATTAACGGATTTCCTTACGGTCCCTTTCATGGAGCCCCCGTTAAAACATCTGTCTATGAACCGGATTGGGCAGATACGCGCCGAGTGAGCTATTCGCGCGATCTTTTCTATGCTTTGTCGCGTTTTCCGACAACGGAGATGGGGGAAGGGCATTGCCCCAATATTACAACCGTTCCTCTTTCCTATAATTGCGGACAAACGGATCTAACGCGTTACATGGAGAACTTGTGCGCGATGGCACTCTTTTTGCGCAAGCTTGAAGGATTTACTGGTAAACATTTGCGTCTTGCTCTGGAACCTGAGCCGGATTGTCTTCTTGAGTCTTCTCAAAGAACGATTGATTTTTTTGAAGCCCTTTGGTCGCATCCCGATTGGAATCCGCTCTTTCATGATTATATTGGGCTTTGCTTTGACTCTTGTCACTTTGCCCTCGCTTATGAAGATCCACTGGATGCATTGCAACGCTTTGTTACGTCCAATGTTCCCGTGGCACGTATTCAAGTTTCTGCCGCACTTGAAACGAATGCGTATACGCGTACCGATGACTTATTCCCCTTTTTAGATGATACTTATCTGCACCAGACGCGTCGTCGGCGTGATGATGCGACGCTTGATTGTTTCCCCGATTTGACCCCGGATGTCATTCAAGAAATGGTAGGGCAACGCGGACGTATCCATTATCATCTGCCACTTGCATGGGAAGGTAACGGGCATTTAGAGTCTACGCGTCATACGCTCACTCCTGCTTTTTGGCGTTATGTACGTGCAGGAGGATGGCCTGTCGAAGTGGAAGCCTATACGTATTCTGTCTATCCCGATTGGCTACGGACGAAAACACTTTCGGAAGTACTCCTTGCTGATATTCGGTGGACACAAGAACAGCTTCAAAAAGTTTAGGTTTGTTTTGGACAGTGGAAGGAACGAGTGATGTCTAATGTTAATGGCTCCTTTTTCCTGTACTGCGTGGCTTTCAGCGATAGTTCTGTTGTTTTCGGGCTTGCTTTCAACCATTAGCAAGCGTATTATAGAAGTATAAATTATTGCGATGGTTCATTCTTAGTTTAAGGGTCTTGAAATGACGGATAGCGCAAAAAATGTCGATTCATTTGTTGAAGTCGAGCCGTTTGGAAAACTCTCGGATGGACGTGTCGTCTTAAAATATATTCTTAAAAATAGTCAAGGCGCGCAGCTTGAAGTTTTGAATTATGGTGGAACTGTTTGTCGTTGGACGGTGCCTGTGGCGCGTGGTCTTTTTCGTAATGTTATCGTCGGACCAGCAACGCTTGACGGATGGATCCGTGAACCTTATTACGGTGCTTTGATCGGACGCGTAGGGAATCGTATTGCGCAGGGAAAGTTTACGCTGAACGGTAAAACGTATTCCTTACTGACGAATAATGCGCCGGGGAATATCCCTTGTGCGCTTCACGGTGGTGCGGAAGGATTTAACGCGAAGCTCTGGGATGTTGAGCCTTTTTTTGAAGGTGAAGATGTCTGCTTGCGTTTAACGTTGGAGTCTCCTGATGGCGATCAAGGATATCCCGGTAAGGTGAAAGTAGAAGTCGTTTATGCATTCACGCCGAATAATACGTGGCGTATTTTCTATTTCGCGACCGCAGAGGCTCCAACACCGTTGAATTTGACGCAACACGCCTATTTCAATCTAAAGGGATGTGCACAGGGAGATGTGTTGGATCTTTCGCTCCAAGTCAATAGTTCAACTTTTACTCCAGTGACAGCAGGATTGATTCCAACCGGTGTAATCGCGCCTGTGGCAGGGACGCCGTTCGATTTCCAATGTCCTCACATGCTAGGTGAACGGATTGATGCGGATGACGATCAACTTCGCTATGGTGCAGGATATGACCATAACTTTGTCTTGGATCATCCCGAAGGACAGTTGGGACACGCGTGTACGCTGACGTCTCCGGATGGTGTCGCGATGGAAGTTTGGACTGACCAGCCCGGAATGCAGCTTTATACCGGTAATTATATTCCGGACGGGATGCGTACGTGTGACGGTCCCACGTGTCGGCGTGGCGGTGTGGCATTAGAGACACAACATTTTGCAGATGCGTTAAATCAACCGCATTTCCCCTCTATCATTCTTTCTCCTGGCGAAACCTTTCGGTCCGTTACGGAGTATCGTTTCCCCAAAGCTCAACGCTAAGGGGTTTATTGGATAACATCAAGCAAGGGAATCAAACATGGGCAAGATACTGATCGACGCGATTGTATTTTTTGGCTTCATCGCGTGTGTGCTTTTCGTTGGGCTGTTTAAGAGCCGTAAGAAAGCAGGCGATGGGGAAAATGGAGCAGAGGATTACTTTCTCGCCGGACGCGGATTGAGTTGGTGGTTGATTGGTTTTTCGTTGATTGCAGCCAATATTTCCGCCGAACAATTTGTCGGTATGTCAGGTCAGGGAGCGGGGCTTGAAGGGATTTCCTGTGCTTCGTGGGAATGGATTGCCGCGATTACGTTGGTGATTGTAGCTTTTGCACTTTTGCCCTACTTCCTCAAAATGGGACTTACGACGATTCCAGAATTTTTGGAAGTGCGTTTTAATCACTGGGCGCGAACGTTAATGACCGTTTCTATGATGGGCATTTTGGTCGTCGCTTCACTGATTGGTGTGACCTATGCCGGATCACTGGTTATGTATCAGTTGTTCGGTGAATTTGGAGTAGCGGTTTCGTTCCCTGCCTGTTGTTGGATTATGGGTGTTATTGCTGGCGTTTATGTTCTCTTTGGCGGATTGAAAGCCTGTGCATGGGCGGACTTATTGCAGGGATCGGCACTCATTGTCGGAGGTGCAGTTATCGCCTATTTCGCCATGCGCTACTTGGGTGAAACACCAGTGGATCAGTTGGCTGGCTTTGGTGGCGCAACGACGTCAACGGATGCCGGCGTTGTGCAACGCTTAGTAGATCTCAACGCTGCAAAGCTCCATATGGGACGCCCAGCAACGGATGCGGCAATGCCTTGGACCATTTTGATTATGGGCATTTGGATTCCAAACTTCTATTATTGGGGATTGAACCAGTACATCATTCAACGTGTCTTGGGCTCCTCCTCTTTGGGTGAAGGACAAAAAGGACTTGTGCTGGCTTCCGGGCTTAAGTTGCTGATTCCTTTCATCATTGTCATTCCCGGGATTATCGCCTTTAACTTATGCTCCAAAGAGATGGCGAAGGATACTGCAACGGTCATTGCTGAAAAGCTTGACGCGGGCGTTTACGGTGCAAATGAGTTGGTTACGCTGTACTCCCTCAAAGCGGATGCGAAAACTGCGAAGCAATCCGAAATTGCACTTGCGGCTCAGTTGACCCCCGAACATTTGGCGAAGCTTGATGCGCATAATAGACCTATTTTGGACAAGTTGATTGCGGATAAGAAGCTGACCGCTCTTGATTCCGAAGTCATCAAAGGACTTGCCGCAGTCGGTAAAGCTGGAATGATTGACCTTGAAGATGGACAACAAGTCACAATTATTGGCAATACCTACAAGTATGATGGCGCGCTCGGTCACTTGATGAAGCTCATCCCTCGTAACAAAGGTATCTTAGGCTTCGTATTGGCTGCACTTTTGGGCGCAATTGTCTCCTCTCTGGCGGCGGTGCTCAATGCGACGTCCACGCTCTTTACGATGGATATCTTCCAACGATACATTGATCCCAAAGCCAAACAAGGCACACTTGTTTTCACGGGACGTGTTGTAATTGTAGTCTTGGTGATTGTCGGATGCCTTGCGGCCTCTGCATTGAGAAGTGAATCTATCTTCTCTTACATTCAGGAAGTTCAATGCTATGTTTCGCCGGGCGTTTTGGCGGTCTTTGCTTTCGGTATGATAAACCGTCGCGCCGGACGTTGGGCAGGTGTTATGGGACTGCTCGTTGCACCTGTACTCTATTACTTCTTGAGCAATTACGGTTGGAACTGTTTCCCCGAACGTGCGCTTGAAATCATGTCAACAATTCCCGGATTAGGAGTTCCTGCAACGGCAGCGACCGGTTCGATGCACTATCTGATTGCGGCATCTTATACGCTCGTTCTGACCCTTCTCATTATGACAATCTACGGATGCTTTGTGAGAATGCCACAGCCTGTAGTCTTTGAACACAAGACAAAACTGGATATGACAATGTCCAAGGCCGCGCTTATCTTCGGTCTCATTGTGTGTGTCTTGACCGTGGTGCTTTACCTTATCTTCTGGTAAGTGAAGCGCAATAAACAGAGACCCGACCGCGTTTTCAAACGTTGTCGGGTCTTTGTTTGATTTGATTCTATGTGACGGCTGAAAGCATGTCGAATTATTGAACTTCCGCAGTGGCAGATGCAGCGTTCATCTTCTTATACCACCCAACGGATCGGGACAGATGAGATTGACTGTAAAACTCATATTGCGGTGAAAATTTGTTTTGCAAAAGCTTGACGTAAGGCATCAAAGAAAGGTATACTTGCAGAGCAAAGTCGCTATGACAAGTGGAGCGAAAGGATACGATTGAATGAGAACAGATAAATTTTTGCGTAGCCCGCGCTTCGGGATACTTCTGCTGAGTATGGCAGTGCTCATACCTGCTGGAATTTTCGCGGAAGAACCATCAGAGAAAGCATTGTCTGATGAGATTCGTTATATTGACGCGCTTTCCACTCAAGGATATGTGGATTTCGCACCAGAGGTGATTGATGCCGCCAAACGGAAATGGCCGAATGCGGGTGGCGTTTTAGAGGCTGTCACGATTCGTGCGGAATTGAATGGCGGCAAGCAGAATGAAGTCAAAGCCAAGATTGATGCACGCCCCGATAAAAATAGTATGGATACGTGGTTGCTCCGATTGGAACTTGCACAAAGTTATTATCGCTATAGCAAGTATCAGGATGCAGAGAAGATTTACGCAGAGTTTTTTTCTAAATTCAAACAAGTCGCACCGGCTGTGCGTGAGAGTTATACGAGAGCCGCTTATACTTACGTCCAAATGTTGAAGCAAATTGGACGTCCTGCCGATACGCTTCCTATTTATGCCGGTGCTATTGAGCAAAGTCCAAATGCGGCGATTGCGCGTGACCTTCAAGCTGAATATCTTATGGTGTTACTGCTTCAAGCCGAAGGTAAACCTGCCAGTAAAGAGCGAGACGATTTAATTTCAAAAGCAGAAGCGCTTGCAAAGAAAATGGTGTGGGTTCAAGACGGCGTTTTTGGAGATGCAATCAACGGTATGGCACACGCGAAAATGCTTCGTGGTGATGTCAAAGGTGCGCAGGAAATGATCAAAGAATACCTGCCCGATTTGATGAATATTCACAATTCCTACAAAGAAAAAGATCCCGATGGATCTCAGGGAATTTTACGAATGAGCCCTTTGCCCGCCTGTCGTTATCTCATCGGCAAGATGTTATTTGATGAGTCCAAGAAGGAAATCGATAAGGGTGGGGCTGCGAACGAAGAGACTATTAAAAATCTCTTGTTGGGTGAACGCGATGCCAAGACGAAAAAGCGAAATGGACAGGGTGCTTTTAATCATTTGATTAACGTTTTTGTCGGATATCCAGAGTGTCAACACGCCTCCGCAGCGGGTGACCTTGTCGAAAAAATTCAAGACATTATCTTCAAGCGTTACGGAAGTCGGCTCACGGTCAACGTTTCTAATGAACAACGTGAAAAGGTGCGCCAACAGCAATATGTTGAAGCCAACGTTAAGTTTGACCAAGGTAATTGGGCGGGAGCCGCAGAAGCTTTCTCCAAGACCATTTCACAATATGGGATAAATGCACAAGCAATTCCGGCTATGCGTAAAATGGTTGAATGCTATATCCGCGAGGGCGGGAAGTCCGGCAAGATGGATCCTATGGCACAATTTTATGCTGATACGGTTACGGCGGCACTCGCTGAAGGCTGTTCAGGTGTCCCTGCGTTGCAAAAAGATGCAGGAAATACTTTGCGTCAGATTGCTAACTTCTACAGCGAATCGAAGCTGAAACGCCCTGAAGAAGATACGCTTGATCTGTTCTTCCGGTATTATCCTAAGCATCCTGATGCCACTTTGCTTCAACTCAAGATTGCACAAGATTGTTCAGAGACGAATCCCGAACGTTCTGAAAAGCTTTTCCAAAAGGTCATCGCAAGTGCCACCGGTTCCGATCAACGTCAGACGCGTGAGAGTGCTCTTTTCTTACTTTTGAAGTTTTATCAACCCAAGGGCGGAATGGCAGATCCTGTTAAGGAGATGAAAGCCGCTAAAGATTTTGTCGCGCATTATGACGGGATTAAGCGTCCTGGATCAATGGCGGCGATTGCAATGTTTTATCAAGCGGAAGCTTATCTGCATCAGGCGGATAAATTACGTCAAGAAGCCAAAGACGCAGAGTCTGACAAACAGCAGATTTCCGCCTTGTACGCGCTTGCAGTTAAAACTTACGCGTCTCTCGTAAAGGAACTTGAGAAGCCGACGAATATTTATCAATCGACCGCTTCCGAGCGTCAGCAAAATGCTCAACTGCTCGAAAATTCGATGTATCAGCAAGGAACCTGTATGCAACGCCTCCCTGCGACAGGAAATGCGAAGCGTGATAAAAATATCAAGGCCGCTGCCGAAAAATACTTCAACAATTATCTCGCGAAATATCCGAAAGGCGTGCGTGCGCCGGCTGCACTCTTGCAGATAGGTACACTTCAAACTGCCGATGGCGATGTCGAAGGCTCTCGTATTTCATTGGCAAAACTTCGTAAGGAGTTCCCTAACTCGGATGAAGCCAAAAACTCCATTCCGTTGCTCGCAGATTCTCTGTTCAAAATGGGGATGAAGGGTGAAGGTATTGCCACGTACAAACAAATGTTTGCCGCAGGTGGCGATTATACTGCCGCACAATATTCGGCTGCCGCAGAGAAGTTGTTGGAGTCGGGTGAGAATAAACTTGCGATTGAGGCTTGTGATAAGGTTCTTAATTCCAAAGGCGCACAAGGATACATTCCAACGACAATGCTTTTGCGTTCGCGTGCACTCCTTCTTGACAAGCAAGTTACGGCTGCCTATAAGCAAGTTCTTGCGCTTCTTGAAAAGTATGGCAATACGACGGTCGCTATTGATGCAAATTTGGAACTCATCCGAATTGCCGGTGCAGAGATTTTGGAAGTTAAAACGTATGATGAACGGAATGATTTGATTGGTAAGGTCAAAAAATCTGTACAATTCGTTACGGCTCAACGTCCAGATGATGTCGCGATTGCAGCCGAACTCAATCTTGCGGTCGCCGATGTATTGGAAAAGAAATATCGCTCGGAAGCCGAGACCAAAGATGAACGTGCCAATGATTCGCTTGGTGTCGCCATCAATGCGTATGACCGAGCCCTTTCAGTCGGTACGACTGACCCCACCGATTCTGCAGTTGCAACGTACGTTCAAAAAGCCTACTTTGGGTTGATTCGCCTCCAGCAAGCATTTGCAGCAGCAGCTCCCGCGGCGGAGCAGAAAGATGTTTATGCGGATATCATCAAAGCCGGTACGACTTATTTGGATCTCTTCCCCAAAGGAACGTACGTGACAGAAATCACCAATGCGATGACACAGGCAAAGATTCAGGCAGGCGAGTAATTCACCTGTGCTATAATTTAGAAGGAGATTAACGATGAAGAAGATGAGCTTAATTCTATGTGCACTGATTGCAACCCTTGTGGTATTGCCTGTTTCGGCACAGTCTCGTGGGAAAAATTCCGGTCCTACTGGAACGGTTACGACAGCCAATGGGCAAGCTAAAGGTGGATTACGGTGGCGTAATTCCGCCAAAGAATATACGGTTACCAATGATCGTGGAATGACCGTTACTTATTCAGCCGATGACGTCACGAATTTGGTCGTTGATAAACCGGTAGAGCTCGATCCTGCTATTAAAAAAGTGATGGCAGGCGGAGCCGGATTAACCTCTGCAATTGCGACGCTCAAAAATATTGCTTCTGATTATAATCATTTAACCTATGATATGGAAGCGACGCGTTGGCTTGCCGATGCCTATATGAAACAGGGCAATGCCACCGAGGCCGTTAAAGCTTGTGAAGATGTCATCAAGACAGATGAAAGCGCCGCTTATAAGGGAGAGATGGCAGTTATTTATTGGCGTGCACTTTCCAAGAGTGGCAAGGCCTCTCGTCTTAATACGCTTCTCGAAAAAGCGATTGCCTCTGGTGACCAAACGTCGGCTGCTTCTGCACTCGTTGCGCGTGGTAATGCAGCACTTGATCGTGGTTCGGCGGTCGCCAATTGCCGTGAGGCATTAAAAGATGGTTATTTGCGCGTAGTTCTTCTTTATAAAGATCAACCGGATGCCTACGCGGAAGCACTTTACATGGGAGCCAAGGCATTTGATGGAATGCAACAAGGCGCACGTGCGGACAAACTCCGTGCGTCGCTCAAAGCAGAATGCCCCACGTCCGAATGGGCGACTCGCAAGTAATCACAGAAATTTGTTTTGACGTTTAACCCAATCCAAGGAATACGCTATGAAGAAGATGATGATGGCACTCGTAGTCTGCGCATTTGTGTTTGGCGCAGGATTCACTGCAAGTTCGGTCTATGCACAAGAAGCAGCGCCTGCCGCAACAGGTGAAATTGTAGAGAAGGCGGACGCGGCCGCACCCAAGGGAGAAACGTCTTTCTTCCAAGTGGTTTTCGGATCCGGTCTCATTGGTTTCTTACTGTGGGTGGCATTGTTTGCCTCGGGTGGTTTCGCCGCTTATTTCATCATTGATGGTTACATTTTGGTTCGTCCGAAACGTATCATGCCTCAGACGCTCATTGATAGCGTTCGCGCGGCAATGGATGATGGCGATGTGATGAAGGCAATTGAGCTATGCGATAACGAACCTTCTTCTATGGCAAAAATCCTCAAAGCTGGATTCTCTCACGTTGAAGAAGGTTTTGATGTTATTGATGAGGCGATCGGTTCTGCTGGTGATCTTGAGATTGAACACATGATGCAGCGGTTGAACTGGATTTCCGTGTGTGCTAACTTGGCACCTATGTTAGGTCTGCTTGGAACGGTGCAAGGCATGATTTTGACCTTCGCCTCTATCGCAACGACAGGCGTTGAAATTTCCTCCCTTTCGCTCACCATTTCTCAGGCACTTTATACGACCGCTGCCGGTCTTTGCGTAGCCATTCCTTCCGTGGCATTTTTCTATGCCTTGCGTAATAATGCGAACCGCCTTGTACTCCGTATGACCGTGGTCACGGGCGATCTCATCAAAAACCTCCGTAACGTCGAAGTCGTCGAAGGATAATCAGATGCTTCATTGCGTGGAAATCCAAACGGTTGAAGTTCGATCGGTTAAACCGTTAAGAACTTGCCGATTGGCTTTCCAAAAATCTGATTTCTTTGAATCCTCTTTATGGAGGGACGACCATGTCCAAAAAGAAAAATAAACGCTCCAACGATGACTGTGCGCTTGATATGACGCCGATGATTGACGTCGTGTTCCAGCTCATCATTTTCTTCGTTGTAACGTTGAAGACGGCGGATAACATCAATCCTGAAATTGTGCTCGAATACGGCAAAGATGGTCCTAAGATTGAGCAAAAAGAGAACCAATTGCCTTCCATGGTAATTGAGATCAAGCGCTATCGTACGCCCAGCTCATTTTTCCGGCGTTCAGGAACGATTATTTCGCTCAGTGGAGCGATTACATCAGAAGGTCAGCTTCGGACACTTCTTCAAAAACAAGTAAAGAAGTTCGGAACGAACTTTCCTCTGCTCATTCGTGCAGACAAAGAGACTCCCCACGAAGATGTGCGTCGCGTGATGAACATTTGTTCTTCGGTCGGCGTGTGGAAGATTCAATTTGTCGCCATGATTAAGCCCGGTGATGATGGCATGAAGAAGCACTGAGGAGGCCCTATGTCAAAGAGTAAACGTAATAGAGGCGAAGACGCCAAGCTGGATATGACACCGATGATTGACGTGGTGTTCCAGTTGATTATCTTTTTCGTGGTTACGCTGCGCGAAGAAGATGTCCTTGCACATCTTGATGCTATGTCTCCTGCGCCTGACCCCAACGCAAAACAAGATGAAAAGCTTGATCTCGTCACGATAGACATTTGTAATCCGAGAACCAATAGTAATATTGGTATTCTCTTCAATAAAACGCCTGTGACGGTGCAACAGTTGGACGACAGGATAAAACGTGCCGCTCGCTTTTCAAAGAAGTCCTCTGTCCTTTTACGTTGCACCAAAGACTCACCGCACGCGATACTCATCCAAGCGATGAACCTCTGTAACAAGTATGGAATGACGAATTTGGCTATTTTCAGCCTTTGACAAAGGGATTCCTATCATGAGCGAAGACCCCATTACTTCAACTCCACCGCCTTCGGATGAAAGACCGCAGAATGAACTTCTGAAACTTTTCGATGAAGAGGAACGGAGCTATTACAAACGCTTAAAAGACATGGTGTTGGGCTTCTCGAAACCCAAGGACTCGATTGAATTCAAGAAAGCCCTTATTGAGTTGCAACGTCTTTGGGCTCCGATCATTGCAATTTCATTGCCCATTATTGTTGTTATTGTGATGGGGATGGTCAAAATTGGCGGTGCCGATGCTAAAGTTCAAGTTGAAACTCAAATTGTCGAAGCGGTAGAAACGCCGAAACTTGAAGAGCCTGAGAAGCCACCAGAAACGCCACCCGAACTTGAAGATACGCCTCCTGTTGAAGTCGATGTAACGGTTGATATTGATGCTCCGCCAACAACCTCTTCCGAGCAGTCACCGCAACCGTCGCCTATGGATGCCGTTGCATTGACGCCGTCGCCTGTCATTATGAAAAACGTTATGGGATCGCGTACGCCCGGACTTAAAGGCGCTGCGATTGGGCGTTATGGTGCTGGAGCTACCGAGAAATACATTCAAGGATTTCTGCGTTATTTGAAAAGCGAACAGAAACCGAATGGAATGTGGGCCTCTGGCATGGCTGGATCAACAGGTGAAACAGCACTGATTCTTTTAACCTTCTTGGCACATGGCGAAACGCCTTCGAGCCCTGAATTTGGATCTACCGTAGAGAAAGCCATTCGCGCTTTGCTCAATGATCAAATTAAGACAGAAGCGGAATGTGGTCACAAAGATGCGCCCGATACCGGTGGAAATCACGCTTGGCGGCGCGACCATGTGGGATATTTCAAAAGTCGTGACACGTGTAATTACTCGCACCTTGTCGCCGTTTACGCACTTTCTGAAGCCTATGCGATGACGCGTATCCCGGACATTAAAGATGCGGTTGAACTTGCATTACCGCACATTTACAACGGGCAGAATGCAAATGGCGGATGGTATTACAACATGGATTCCAGATGTCCGATTACAGACTCTTCTTACGCGAGCTGGGCGGTTCAAGCGATGAAGGCGGCGAAAATCGCCGGTTTCCATGATCGTAAGCTTATTGATTCGCTGAAAAAGTCTGCACGCGGTATTCGTACGACGCAAAGTCCTGATGGTTCTTTCGGTTATTTGGACACGATGCCAGGAAAGAATAATTACCACGGATTAACTTCCGCCGGCGTTTTGCTTTTGCAGATGCTTGATGAAAGTGATACCGACGGATGTAAAAAAGCGATTGCTTACATGGATTCTTGGGAACCGACCTTTATTAAGAACTTTAAGGCGACGAACTCCAGTGCCATGCCAATGTCGGGAAATTCGCCTCAGTATTACTGCTACTATCTCGCACAGGTGCGGTTCAACTTAGGCGATAACAATCCTGCGTGGAAACGTTGGAATGAACAGCAGAAGCGTCTTTATACTGCCGCCTCAATTGTTATTCCTGCTGAAAAATCCGGATATGTCGATCAAGAGGGTAAGCCTCAGTACATTTCATTTTGGGGAACGACTAAAATGAAATCCAAGTATAAAGGCGAGAATGCTCCGATTTCTGATATGGATCGATTGACACAGGATCGGGCTACGCGTGATGGACGGCGAAATGGAATCCCCGTTAAAGATCTCATGATCAATGATTCGGCTTCGATTGATTGGTATAACGGTCGTAATCTTGCCGGATGCTTTACCGCGTTGCAACTCATGGTGTACTATCGAAACTCACCGCTTGCAAAAGGTGCGTTAACGCGAATTGAAGCGGAAGCCGAAGTGAAGATTGATGAAGGCTCAACAGAGGTCACCGTGCAAGGTATCGATGATCTCTAATGTAATCTCAAAACAAAAGCCCCGTCCATGGATGGGGCTTTTGTTTTGAGATTACGAATAGGTAGAGATAAAGCGATTTGACAGAGAGGTATGAGGGCGTAGCGATCATCGGTTGGGGACGTTTGTAGGAGCAGAGGATTTCGATAGAGAGCGGCGTGGGCGACAATTAGGCGTTTAATTGTCTGCTAGTCCTTCTTTTTAAGGATGGACGCTTTCCAGTATGTTTTGGGTACGTTTAGGCGCGTTAAGGCTTTGTTGTAATAGTAAAGGGGTAATATGTCACAAAAAACAGATGGGGTGCATGCGAATC